>NZ_JBHVXZ010000179.1:0-14849 GCF_042881395.1 Amycolatopsis sp. NPDC058278
CGCCGGCGGCCAGTTCGGTGGCGTAGTCCAGCACGGTCGCGAGGAATGCCGCGCGGTCGCCGCCGGCGAGCTGGTCGATGAGCCCGACCTCGGCCGCGTCGGCGGCGGTGATCGGTTCGCACCGGGTGGTCAGCCGGTGTGCTTGGGCCTCGCCGACCCGGTGAGGCAGCACGTAGGTCCAGTATTCCGAGCCGTAGAGGCCCATTTTCCGGTAGTGCGGGTTGAGCAGGACGCCGTCGCGGGCGATCACCTTGTCCGCGCCGAGAGCCAGCATCACCCCGCCGGCGCCCGCGTCGCCGGCGAGCGCGGAGACGACGATCTGGCCGGAGCAGGCGATGATCTCCCGGCAGAGGTCGTCGATCGCGGTGATGTTCCGCCAGGCTTCCGCCGCGGGATCCGGGTGGGCGTCGATGACACCCAGGTGCAGGCCGTTGGAGAACACCTCGCCGCCGGCCAGGACCAGGACGGCGGTGTCCTGCGCGGCGGCGTAGCGCACGGCCGTGGCGAGCCGGCGGCACTGGGTGGTGGACATCGCGCCGTTGTAGAACGCGAAGTCCACCAAGCCGACCTTGCCCACCCGGCGGTAGCCGATTTCCCGGAGGTGCGGCGGGCCGGCGATCCGGGGGACCTCGCCGACGCTGTCCCCGAGAGCGAGAACGGCCGGCAGCTTGACCGCCGTGCCGGGGGCTTCGGGTGCCAGCCGCCGCGCATGCCCGATCCACAGGGCGCCGTCGCCGGTCCGGACCAGCACGGCACCCTGCCGCCGTCCGGCGATGGTGCCGGGCTCGCCGGGCGAAGCGTCGCCGGGCTGGGCGTCGAACACCGCGACCGGCACCCCGACCAGCTCGGTGTGCACCCCGGGACGGCCGTCCGCGGCGCGGATGCGGCGCAGGACGTGGTCGGTCGGGTCACCCCAGGAGAAGGCTCGGTCGGCCTGCCGGACCAGGGGACGGACGGTGTCCACCCGGCGGTCCTGGCGACGCGGCGTGAACCCGGGGTCTTCGGCCTTGCTCACGACCTCGCCGATCAGGCTCAGCGCGGCGTCGGACACTTCGGTGTTGTAGAGGGTGCTCTTGCGCGGCGGATCGGCCGGCATCCGGAACACCCGGGTGCCCCAGATCGGCCCGCCGTCGAGGTCCCCGGTCGCCTGCAGGGCCGTGACGCCCCAGGTGGGCTCGGCGTCCATGATCGCCCAGTCGAGCGCGGACGGGCCGCGGTCCCCTTCCGGGCCCGGATGGATGATGATCGTGCGGTAGCGGCGCCAGACCACGTCCGGAACCCGCCGGCGCAGGAACGGGCAGATGATCAATTCGGGATCGGTGGCCGCGGCCGCCGCGGCGATCTCCTGCGGATCGTGCACGATCCGGACCGTGACGCGGTGGCCGCGGGCGCGCAGGCCGAGCCAAGCGCGCTGACTGAGTCCGTTGAACGCCGAGCACAGCAGCAAGATTTTCAACGGGCCTCCGCTCGTTGATACCTTTTTTGATGTCGGGACGACGGGACGGCGGGACGACCGGTTGACGGTACCCGAAGCAGTGCCGCCCGCGACGCGGCCAACGGGGTACCCGCATTCGGCCAACCGGGCCGTTCAGGTGGGTATTGCATATCCGGTGCGTTGATTGATCTCCGTTCGAAACAATCCTTTACGGCGGCGGTCCGAGATATTTCTCCCACGGGCCCGCCGGTGGTGAGCGGCCCTCGAACCGGTCGAAGTGGACAATCAGCGGGAAGTCTCCGCCGCCGGTTCCTCGGCGCCGTGAGCCCGGCGCTCGAAGGTTGCCCGCTCCGGGGAACGATCTTATCTTTCGGTTAAGCGCGAAACGTTTTCGCGTTGGTTGACGGTGCTCGAGCGCCGCTGGCAGCGTCGCGCATGGCGAGAGTGGCCGCCCCGGCTGGGGAACGCGGCGGTGGTGCACTTTCGGTACGGGGCCGGACTTTTCTGGGGAAGGCGGACGCCCGCATGACGAACCACGGTGAACCGAAGTGGGCGCGACCTCCGGCCTCGGCCTGCGCGCGAGTGCCCGTGCCGGACTCCGCCCGGATCGGGGAACCGCTGCCTGGGTGGTCGTGACACGATCTCGAAAGGTTCGGGCAGGGGATTGCTGGAAGCCACTGTCCTCGGTCCCGTCGGCGCGCGGGTCTACGGAACACCGGTACCGATCAAGGGACGGCTGGGGCGTACGGTCCTCGCCGTGCTGGCGCTGGCCTGCCGGCAGCCGGTGTCGGTGGAACGGCTGATCGACGCCCTGTGGGGCGAGCTGCCGCCGGCGACCGCGCGGACCCAGGTGCACATCCAGGTGTCCAAGCTCCGTGCCGCGCTCGACCGGGCGGGCGCCGCCGGAGCCGTGGTCACCGTGGCGAGCGGGTACCTGCTGGACTGCCTGGTCGACGTCGACGAAGTGCGGCGGCTGCTGAGCACGGCGCGGGCGGCCGGGGATCCCGCGGACGCGGCGGCCCTGCTGCGGTCCGCGCTCGACCGGTGGGCCGGCGCGCCGCTGGGCGGGGTGACCCCGTACCTGGCCGGGGCGGAGCTGCTCCGGCTGGACGAGCTGCGGATGTGCCTGGTCGAGGAGTGGATCGACGCGGAGCTTGCCTGCGGGCGGGCCGCGCGGCTGCTGCCCGAGCTGAGCGCGCTGGTGCAGGCGCACCCCCTGCGCGAAGGCCTGCACCACCGGCGGATGCTGGCGCTGCACCGCGCCGGGCGGCGGGCCGACGCGCTGGCGGCGTTCCGCGAGGCCAGGCGCGTGCTGCGGGACGAGCTCGGGGTGGATCCGTCCCGGGAACTGCTCGCGCTGGAGGCGGAGGTCCTCGCCGTCGAGGCGCCTCCGGCGGCGACCGTGGTGCCCGCCCAGCTGCCGCCGCGGACCTCCGGGTTCGCCGGGCGCGCCGCGGAGTCGGCCGCGATCAGGGCCGCGGTGGCGCGCCGGAGCGACGCACCACCGCTGGTGCTGGTCACCGGGATGCCCGGGATCGGCAAGACGGCGCTGGCCGTGCACGCGGGCGCGGCGTCGGTGCACGCCTACCCCGACGGGCAGCTCTACGCCGACCTGCGGGGTGCCGATGCCCGGCCGGCCGCACCGCACGACATCCTCGCCCATTTCCTTCGGGCACTCGGTGTGCCGGCGCGGTCGATGCCGGCCACCGTCGAGGAGCGCACGGCCGAGTTCCGCAGCCGCACGGCGGGCAAGCGGGTGCTCGTGTTGCTCGACAACGCCGCCACCGCCTGGCAGATCGAGCCGCTCCTGGCCGCCGATCCGGGCTGCGCCACGATCGTGACCAGCCGGTCCGTGCTGCCCGAGGTCGAGTCGGCGGTCCGGGTGCCGCTCGGGCCGCTGCCGGACGAGGTGGCCGGGACGGTGCTGGCGAACGTCGCGGGCGCGGCCCGGCTGGATGACGGCGACGGCGATGGCACGGTCGCCACGGTGATCCAGGCGTGCGGGGGTGTGCCGCTCGCGTTGCGGATCGCCGGGGCACAGCTCGCCGCGTACCCCAAGCTCAGCGTCGCGGAGCTGGCCGCGCGGCTGTCCGACGAGTCGAGGCGGATGCGGGAGCTGGTGGCCGGGCAGCGCAGCGTGCGGGACAGTCTCGACACCAGCTTCCGGTTGCTGGACCGGGAGGGGCGGGCCGCGATGCTGGCGCTGGCGGCGATCGGAGCGCCGACGTTCACCGGCTGGCCGCTCGCACCCGTGCTCGACGTGCCGCTCGCCCGCACCGGCGAGGTGCTGGCGCACCTGTGCGCGATGAACCTGCTCGACCAGGCCGGCCCGGGGCGCGACGGGGTGCCCCGCTACCGGATGCACGACCTCGTGCGGGCCTACTGCCGGACGGTCGGCCCGTCGCTCGACGCGGGTCCGGTGAACCGGCTGGCCGGCTGGGCGGTCGCGCTGACCAGGCACGCCTATGAAGGCATTTTGGGCACACCGGCCGGTTACACCGTGCTCGCCGAGACCGCCGCGCCGCTCGGCCAGAACGTGGCGGCGCGCGTGGTGAAGGAGCCGCTGTCGTGGGTGGGCGCGGACGTCGACGTCCTGCTCGCCGTGTTCGCCCTGGCCGTGCGCGGCGGCCTGCTCCGTCCCGCGGCGGCGCTGCTGCTGGTGCTGCGGGCGCCGCTCGTGCGGCTCGACCTGTACGACCACGGCGCCCGGGCGGCCGCGCGGCTGACGACCGTCGCCGGCCAGGACCCGGTGGTGCGGGTGACCGCGGCGCTGGTCACGGCGACGGCGCGGATGCACCGCAGCCGGTACGCCGACGTCGTCGCCATCCTGAACGAGGTGCCGCTGCGAGACGTCGACTTCGCGCTGCGGGCGGAGGTGCTGACCAAGCTGGGCGACGCGTACGAGCGGTGTGGCGACTGGCACCGCGCGATCACCGCCGTGCGCGAGGCGGTCGTGTGCTTCCGGAAGTCCGGCAACCTGGCGGGGATGTCGGGCTGCCACGGCACGCTCGCCGCCCTGTACCGGGACCACCTCGGCGACCTCTGCGCGGCGACGGTGCACGGCGCGAAGGCCTTGCGGCTGGCCGACGCCGCCGGCGAATGGAAGACCTGCGCCCAGGTGCGGCTCGTGGCCGTGCGCACCGCACTGGCCTGCGGCGACCCGGCGGCCGCGGTCAGCCTCGCCGGACAGGCCCGCGTCCTGTCGGAGCAGCACGGCGACCCGATCGGCCGGACCTGGTGCCTCACCGCCGAAGCCGACGCCCACCGCGCGAACGGCGACCTGCCCGCCGCCCGGAGATCCGCGGACCGCGCGCTGGGCCTGGCCCGCCGGATTCGCCGTCCGGACGCCGAGTCGGCCGCGCTGCTCGCCCTGGCCTCGATCGAGCTGGCCGCCGGCGACCGGGCCGCCGCCCGCCGCATCGCGCACGAGTCCCTGCGTCTGCAGGACCGGTTCGACAGCCCGGTCGAACGCGTCGGGGTGGAGCGGGTGCTGGCGGAGATCGACTGTCAGCTGCCCTCCGGCGCTGGCCGGTGAGGGACCACGCCGGCCACACTGGCGAGGTCGATGTAGCCGAGCTGACGGGAATCCTCGCTGTGGCCGGCGTTGTCGCCGACGACCACCACGTGGTCGGCCGGGACGATCGCGTGGTCCGCCGGCAGCCAGGCGGGGACCGGATCGCCGGCGACCGCGGCGATCCGCTTGATGCGCCAGGCGACATCGATGGCTGTGACATCCGGGGCTTCGCCCCGGGCCGGGGGCTCCGCCACCCGGACCCCCGAAAAAGATGCACGGGAGGGCGGCCGGAAGACGATGATGTCGCCGACGTGGTACTGCCGTCGCCTGGTCGCGATCACCCGCTCGCCGTCCCGGAAGGTCGGGGACATGCTGTGACCCCAGACGCGGGCGACCACGTACCGCCGGCGCAGCAAGATCAGCACGGCCGGCAACACCAGCACGACCACCGCGAGCCCGGTCATCACGCCTCCGCCATCGCATATCCCTTGGCCTGCAACGAGAACAGGCGGGCGTACTCGCCGCCCGCGGTGAGCAGCTCGTCGTGGGTGCCCTGTTCGGCCACCTGGCCGTCGCCGAGCACGACGATCCGGTCCGCGCCGCGCAGGGCGGACAGGCGGTGGGAGATCAGCACGCTCGTCCGGCCGGCCCGGTGGGCGCGCAGTGCCTCGTGGGTCCGGGTTTCGGCGTCGGCGTCCATGCCGGAGCTGGGTTCGTCGAGGATGAGCAGATCGGCTTGGTCGCGCATGAGCGACCGGGCCAGCGCCACGCGCTGCCACTGGCCGCCGGACAGCGCCGCCCCGGCCTTGTCGTCGACGTCGAGGAAAGCCCGGGACAACAGGGTTTCGTAGCCGCGCGACAACCCCGACAGCGCCGAGTCGATCTCGGCCAGGCGGGCCGCCGCGCGAACGCGGTCGAGATCGCCGAGGCGGGTCACGTCGCCGATGCCGATGTTGTCGGCCGCGGTCAGGTCGTAGCTGGTGAAGTCCTGGAAGGTGGCACCGAGGCGGGCCCGCAACGCGGCCGGGTCGTAGCTGCGGATGTCCACGCCGTCCCACAGGATCCGGCCGCGGTCGGGGTCGTAGAAGCGGCACAGCAGCTTCACGAGCGTCGACTTGCCCGCGCCGTTCACCCCGACCAGCCCGACCGCGGCACCGGCGGGGATGACCAGGTCGATCCCGCGCAGCACCCACGGACCGGCCGGGTCGTAGCGGAACCACACGTCACGCAGTTCGATGCCGGTCGTCAGCCCGGGCACGGCGGCCGTCCCGGACGCCAGGTCGGGTTCGGTCGTGACGACGTCGAGGTAGTGCCGGAACAGGCCGAGCGAGCCACCGGCCCGGCCGAGCTGGCCCAGCAGCGCGCCCACCGGTGACTGGATGCCGGCCACCGCGGCGGTGAAGAGGGTGACGTCACCGATGGACAGCGCCCCCCGGGCGGCGCCGGTCGTGGCGACCACGAGGGCGATGCCGGCCACCACCGCCGACACGACCGCGGCGGCGATCCCGGCGGCGGCGATCCGGCGCTGCATGGCGCATTCGCTGGCCGTGGCCGCGCGGACGGCGGTCACCATGCGCGCCCGGAACAGGTCCGCGAGGCCGAAGAGCCGGATCTCCTTGGCCGCCCGGATGTCCGAGCACAGCGAGCGGAACAGGAACCGCTGGCGCTGGGTGGCCATCATCGCCTCGGTCTCCCGCGCGCGCAGGCGGGACAACGCCAGCTGGGAGATCGCCGCCGCCGCCAATGACGCGGCGAGCAGCCCGGCCATCGGCGGCCACACGAGCAGGACCGCGCCGCCGAACCCGAGCACCGCGATCAGCGCGCGCACCGAATCCACGGTCAGCGCCAGCACCGCGGGCGCCGCCTCCTGGGCGCCCTGCTCGGCCAGCCGCACCTTGTCGAGGAACGCCGGGTCCTCGAGCCGGCGCAGCCCGGGTAGCGCGCCGACCGCGCCGACCAGGCGGTCCTCCGCCTCGATCGCGGACTCGGCTCGCACGAGTGCGGCGCAGTAGGAGGCGACGGCGGCGATCGCGGCCGTGGCGGCGAGGCCGGCCGCCGAGCCGACGGCCAGCAGCACGATCAGGCCGCGGTCCCGACCGCCGGCCAGCTCGTCGAACAGCAGCTTTCCCAGCCACGCCGAGACCGCCGGCACGGCCGAGGCGAGCACCGCCAGCGCGACCGAGGCGCCGGTGGCCACCCGCGACGCGCGCCAGGCGATGCCGAACGCGGGGCCCGCCGCACGGAACAGGTTCATCGGACCAGCTGCGGACGCACGGCGTCGAGGTCGTGGCCGGCGGCGGCGATCCGCCCGTCCCGGACACGGATCAGGGTCGGGGTGACGTCGCCCGCGTTGAACGCGGCCGACACCGGGCTGCGGTCGCCGACGAAGGCGACGCGCACCGCGGAGCCCAGCCCGGCCGCGTACTCGACGGCCTTGTCCCGGTCACCGCCGTCGAGGACGAACGCGACGGTCGGCTCGGTGAGCTTGCCGGCGATGCGCCGGCACGGCGCGCAGGTGGGCGACAGGAACGCGACGAGCACGTCGTCCAGCTCGTGGTCGGTGACGGTGCGGCCGTCGGTGTCGGTCACCTCGAACGCCCCGATCTCGGTGCCCACGGCGGGCAGCGCGGGTGTCGCCGGCCGGCGCTGCTCCCTGATCAGCCGGATCATCGCCGACGACAGCAGGAGGTTGAGCACCGTCAGCACGGCCAGCACCGCGACCACGGCCACCAGGAACGACATGAGATACCTCTTTCAGCGATGGGCGACGTCCGCCTTGCCGACCAGGCCGGCCAGGCTGTCCCAGTTGATCGCGACGAGCGCGGCGAACGCGCCGACGAGCGCGGCGGCCGCGCCGGTGTCGAGGCCGAGACCGGGCCCCGGTGGGACGACCAGAGCCGCGGCGGCCGACACGGCGAGGAGTGCGTTGCGGACGAGGTGGGCGCGGCCGAGAACCGCCCCGGAGCGGCCGAAGCAGCGGCAGGTGACGCGGCGGCCGAGCCGCATCGAACGGGCGATCGCGGCGCAGAACACGAGCATCACCGCCGTCGCCAGCCCGAGCCCGAGCCGGTGAGTGGGGGAGAACCCGACGAGCACGGCGACGGCCAGCTCGGCGACGGCGGTCCCGGCCGCGATCGGCAGCCAGCCCACCGGCGACCGGCCGAGCGGCGCCAGCGAATCCGCGAACTCCACCAGCCGCGTCCGCCCGGCGAGCTTGCCGACGGCCGCGACCGCGAACACCAGCCCGATCAGGACCCGGGCGGCGAGGACGAACTGGGCGCCGATCATGGTGAACCCCCTGGGGAACGCCTTTCCCGCCACGGGAACCGTGGCGGGAAAGGCACGGGTGCCGCGTTACCGGCAGTTGCCGGTGCAGTCGTAGTGGAGGTAGACGGTCTTGCAGACCTGGCCGTGCTCGGGGACGCACGCGCCGGCCTTGACCTCGCGTAGGAACAGCCCCAGCAGCCGGTCACCCAGGGCGTTGATCATGCGAGCCATGATCACTCCTCTCAGTAGCGGGAATCGACCGGGAGATCGTGGCTCAGCGGCGCTATCCGTTCGCTATCGAGGAACTGCCGTCCGGGGGTGGTCCGGATGGCGGTACCCAGCCGGGCCCGAGGCGGACCGAGATCGGGCCGCGGTTCGCCGGGCGCGCGGAAGCCCCCCGCCGTACCGACTGGATGGTATGTTGACCGCGTGATCGAAGTGGCGCGCCGGACCTGGCGACTTCTCGAGCCGTACCACGGGATGATCTACTTCGCCCCGGAGGCCGCAGCCGCGTACGCGGAACTCGGTCTCACCGGCCGCGCCGGCTACTTCGCGTCGAGGTCGGCGGCGCTCGGCGCGGTCCCGGCACCGGTCGTGGTCGCGACCTTCTACAACTTCAACCCGGTCCTCGTCAGGGAGTCGATCACCACCGCCTGGTCCACCACCGATCCGGCCGCCGTCCTGGCCGCGCGTCACGGTGCGGCCGACCGGGCGTTGCGCGGCATCCTGGGTGACGCGATCACGTCGCCGGAGATGCGCAGGGCCGCCGCTCTTCTGCGTGAGGCCGCCGAGACGGTCGCCGACGACGTCACCGGCCGCCCGCTCTTCGCCGCCCACGCGGCCCTGCCGTGGCCCACCGAACCCCACCTGGTCCTGTGGCACGCCCAGACCCTGCTCCGGGAGTACCGCGGCGACGCGCACATCGCCGCCCTGCTGACGGCCCGGCTGAGCGGCGTCGAAGCCCTCATCACCCACGCGGCTTCGGGTGCCGTCCCCGCCGAGACCCTGCGCACCTCCCGGTCGTGGTCCGAAGAGGACTGGAACCGGGCCGTCGCGGGGCTCCGCGAACGCGACTGGCTCACCGGCGACACCGACCTGACGTTCACGCCCGCGGGTGCGGCCCGCCGAGCGGAAATCGAGAAGGCGACCGACGAAAACAGCGTGACACCCTACGCCCGGATCGGCGAGGCCGCCTGCGCCGAACTGCAGGAGCTGGTCCGCCCGTTCAGCCGGGCGCTCGCCGGGAAACTCATGCCCTGGGCGCTCGCCAGGCCGTAGCGGCACGGTAGCCCGCGCCGACGCTGCCGGCCAGCACCGGCAGGGCGCCGAACCCATTCCCGCCGCCCGGTTCCGCCGGGCAACCTCACCGACGCCGCCCGCCGGGCACGCCGCGCCGAAGGTCGCCGGCGACCTTGCCACGTCCATCTCGAAACCACTGTGGACGAAGACGCGGCCGCGGCGTGAGAGCCGTATCGCACGCGTGGTGGCTTCCCTCCCCGTGTCTCGCCGGCGAGACAGTGCCGCGGTCGTTTTCCGAAGCGGGCAAGCATTTCCTTGAAGCGGAACACGCGGCCGGGCTATAAAGAAACCGTCTCCGGGATGGGGCCTTTCCGACGGGGCATATCCGTGAGAGGAAATCCATGCGGGTTCTTTTTGTCACCTATGCGGCGAAGTCTCATTTCTACCCGATGGTTCCGCTGGCCTGGGCCCTGCGTTCGGCCGGGCACGAGGTCCGCGTCGCCAGTCAGCCCGAGCTGGCGCCGGTCGTGACCGGTGCGGGCCTGACCGCCGTCTCCGTCGGCCGGGACCACCAGTTGTGGAGGAGCGTCAACCGGTTCCTCGGCAAGCGGTTCGCCGAAGTCGATCCGGCGGCCCACGAAGCCGTGCGCGGCACCAGGATCCTTCCGTTCGACCTGGCCGAGAACGCGCCGGAGCGGCTGGGCTGGGACCACCTCCACACCATGTACGACAACCTGGTGCGCACCTGGTACAAGCTCGTCAACAACACCATGGTCGACGAGCTGGCGGAGTTCGCCGGCTGGTGGAAGCCGGACCTGGTCGTCTGGGAGCCCAACAGCTACGCGGGCGCCATCGCGGCGAAGCTGTGCGGTGCGGCGCACGGCCGGCTCCTGTCCGGAATGGACATCTTCGGCGTCACCCGCGACCGGTACCGGGAACTGCTGGAGAAACGGCCACCGGGCGAGCGCGCCGATCCGCTCGCCGAATGGCTGGACGCGAGGATCGGCAAGCACGGGGGCCGGTTCACCGAGGACCTGACCGTCGGCCAGTTCACCATCGACCAGCTGCCCGACACCCTGCGGATGACGGCCGGCCTGCGCTACCTGCGCATGCGTTTCCTGCCCTACAACGGCCAGGCGGTCGTGCCGTCCTGGTTGCGGCGCGAGCCGGACCGGCCGAGGGTGGCGCTCACCCTCGGCGTGACCGCGGGCGAACACTTCGGGGGACACGCCCTCGGCGTGCAGGAGCTCGTCGACTCGCTCGCCGACCTCGACATCGAGCTGGTCGCGACGGTGGGCGAGCCGGAACTCCGGAACCGCCTGCGGGTGCCGGCCAACACCACGGTGGTGCCCTCGGTGCCGCTGCACGCCCTGTTGCCGGGCTGCGCGGCGGCCGTGCACCACGCCGGGTTCGGCACGCTGTGCACGACGCTGTACTACGGTGTGCCCCCGCTGTCGGTGCCCGAGCGGTTCGACGAACCGCCGTTCGCCGGCCGGATCGCCGACCGGGGCGCCGGCCTCGCGTTGCCGATGGCCGGGGCCACCGGGGACCGGGTGCGTGAGCTGGTGGCGAGGCTGCTTTCCGAGCCGTCCTTCCGGCAGGGTGCGCAGCGGGTCCGGGACGAGCTGCTCGCGCTGCCCGCACCCGCCGAACTGGTGCCGGACCTGGAAAAGGTCGTCGCCGAAAACTCCGAGCGAATGGATTTCCGATGAAGGGCATCGTTTTGGCGGGCGGCAGTGGCACCCGCCTGTACCCGCTCACCCTGGCCACGTCGAAGCAGCTCCTGCCGGTCTACGACAAGCCGATGGCGTATTACCCGCTGTCGGTGCTGATGCTGGCCGGGATCCAGGACATCCTGATCATCTCGACGCCGGACAGCCTGCCGTCGCTGGCCGCCCTGTTCGGGGACGGCGCGCAGCTCGGGCTCGACGTGAGCTACGCGGTGCAGCCCGAGCCACGCGGGATCGCCGACGCGTTCCTCGTCGGTGCCGGTCACGTGGCCGGGGACGATTGCGCGCTCGTGCTCGGCGACAACATCTTCCACGGCGCCGGTTTCGGCAGCCTGCTCCGGGACACGCGCAAGAACCTGGACGGGTGCACGCTCTTCGGCTACCCCGTCTCCGACCCCGGACGCTACGGGATCGCCGAGGTCGACGAGCGCGGAAACCTCCTCTCGATCGAGGAGAAGCCGGCGCGGCCACGGTCGAACAACGCGGTCACCGGCCTGTACTTCTACGACTCGGACGTCGTCGAAATCGCCCGGAGCATCCGGCCTTCGGCCCGTGGCGAGCTGGAGATCACCGACGTCAACCGGGTCTACCTGGACGCGGGACGGGCGCGGATGGCCACCCTCGGCCGCGGCTTCACCTGGCTCGACGCGGGCACGCACCAGTCGCTGCTCGAGGCGGGGCAGTACGTCCAGGTGCTGGAAAACCGCCAGGGTGTCCGCGTTGCCTGTCTCGAGGAAATCGCGCTGCGCATGGGTTTCATCACCGCCGACGAGTGTCACGAGCTGGGGCGCAGGATGGCGAAGTCCCAGTATGGTCGCTACGTGATGGACGTCGCGAAGTCGTCCGGCAGCCGCGCGTAGGACCTCGTCCCGCCGGCGGGACGACGAGTCCCGCGCATCCGAAACATCCCCTCCGCCAAGGAGTTCCCGTATGTGGACCGAACTGACCCCGGCCGAGCTGCTTTCGGCGGACCTGGCCGCGCCGCGGATCGCGGACCGGGCGTGGCTCGTCCGCTGGGACAGGTCCGCACCCGACGCCGAGGAACTCGCGCGGCGGGTGTTCCCGGATCCGGTGGATCTCCGCACTTCCGGCACCACCGGCCCCGGCCGGGTCTGGCGGCGGACCTTCGACCAGCTGTGGGCCGAGGCCGGGCTGCTGGCGGACCTGCTGCGGCCGCGGACGCCGGCCGCGATGCTGTCCTTCGCCCCGCCACGGCACATCTTCGGCCTGCTGGCGACCGTGCTCGTGCCGGCCCGGCTGGGGATTCCCGTGTGGTACCGGCCCGATCTGTTCGGGCCGATGCCGGAGGAGCAGCACCCGCGGTGGGCGGTGGTGGCGATCCCGTGGGTGTTTTCCCTGCTGCGCCGGAACATCTCCTGGGTGCGTTCGCTGGACCACCTGGCCGTCCTGCACAGCACGGCGACACTGCCCGCCGCCGCCGGCGGCTTCCTCGCCGCGGCGGGCCCCGGCCGGGTCAGCGTCACCGAAGTCTTCGGGTCCACCGAGACGGGCGGGGTGGCGAAACGGGTGTGGGCCGGCGGGAACCCGCCGTGGGAACTGTTCGACGACGTCAGCCTGGTGTCCGGACCGGACACCGGGAGCGGTGCCGAGGTACCGCTCAGGATCGCCGGCCCGCGGCTGGCCGCGGTCCCGGGCGAACCACCGCCGGCGGACCTGACGATGGACGACTTCGTGCGGCCGGTCGGCGACCGCGCGTTCTCCTTCGTGGGACGGCGGAGCAGCCTCGTCAAGGTCAACGGCCGCCGGCTGGACCTCGACGAGCTGGAGCGATCCCTGCGCGCCGTGCTGCCGTGTGCGGACCTGGCGCTCGTTCCGGTGGCGGACGACCTGACCGGGGAGCACCTCGACCTGCACGTCGTGCCGGAGAACGGGCACGACATCGACGTCCAGGCGGTGCGCCGGCACCTGGGGGTGCTGCCGAGGAAGGTGCTCGTGCGCGATCGGATCGACCGCACGGACACCGGCAAGACCCGGCGCGTGAACCACGCCCGCACCGACGGGACGGGTGCGAACAGGTGAGCGCGCAACAGCGGCTGGCCGAGCTGGTCCGCGGGGCGGACCCCGGCGTGGTGCTCGAAGGGTGCGACCAGGCCGACGTCGACCGGATGCGGGCCAGCTCGGACACCGTGGACAAGACACTCGCCGCGGGACAGCCGATCTACGGCCTCACCCAGGGGTTCGGGCCCTTGGTGCGCTACCTCGCGGAGTCCGAACTGGAGCAGGGCGGCAGCCTGCTCGCCCATCTCGGCACCAGCCAGGGCCGGCCGCTGCCGCCGGAGGCCTGCCGGCTGATCGTCCGGCTGCGGCTGGAGAGCATGCGCAAGGGCTACTCGGCCGTTTCGCCGGACTTCTGGCAGCGGCTCGCGGACCTGTGGAACCGCGGCTTCATCCCGGCTGTTCCCCGGGAAGGAACCGTGAGCGCGAGTGGTGACCTGCAGCCGCTCGCCTACGCCGCGCACGCCTTCGCGGGCTTCGGCGAGGCCTGGGTGCGGGACGGCGAAGGGCGCTGGTCGGCGAAGCCGGCCAAGGCGGTGCTCGCGGAGCTGGGCGCCGAGCCGGTCGAATGGCCGGTCCGCGAAGCGCTCGCGTTCGTCAACGGCACCGGGGCCAGCCTCGCCCTCGCGATCCTCAACCAGGACTCGACCTCACGGCTCGTGCGGGCCGTGGCGCTGCTGACCGGCCGCCTGGCGGAGCTGCTCGGGGTCAACCCCGAGCCGTACCACCCCGGCGTCGGGGTGGCCCGTGGCCAGCACGGGCAGGCCGAGGTGGCCGGTTGGGTGCGGCGCGAGCTCTCCGCCGGTGCGGAGCGCACCCCGCACCGGCCGCTGCAGGAGCCCTACAGCCTGCGCTGCGCCCCGCAGGTGCTCGGCGCGGCGCTGGACCAGCTCCGGTTCGCCGGCGAGGTGCTGCTGCGCGAGGCCGAAGGCTGCACCGACAACCCGCTCACCTACGACGGATCCGTCCTGCACGGCGGCAACTTCCACGCGATGCCGGTCGGCTTCTGCTCCGACCAGACCGGGCTGGTGCTGCACCAGGTGGCCTACCTGGCCGAGCGGCAGCTCGCCATGCTCTGCGACCCGGCGACCAACGGCGGGCTGCCGCCGATGCTCACCCCGCGCCCCGGCCGGGGTTGCGGCCTCGCCGGGGTGCAGCTGAGTGCGACGTCGTTCGTCGCCCGGATCAGGCAGCACGTCTACCCGGCCTCGCTGACGAGCCTGCCCACCAACGGCTGGAACCAGGACCACGTGCCGATGGCGCTCAACGGCGCCAACGCGGTCGCGGAGGCGGCCGAGCTGGCCTGGCTGATCGTCGGCTCGCTGGCGGTCGGCGTCGCCCAGCTGACCGCGTCGCTGGGCCGGGAAGCGGGAACCGCCGCGCCGTGGGCGGCGCTGGCGGAGCTCTCCCCGCCGCTGGCGGCCGACCGGCCGATGGCCGGTGAGGTGCGCGCCGCGGCCCGGCTGCTGTCCGAGGCCGTGGCGGTGCCGCCGGCGGCCGGAGCGGCCGAGTGAACCGGAACCGAGCTACGTCCGCAACACCCACGCCAGGAGGTGCCAGGTGACAACGAGCAAGGCGGCGGGAACCGGAACCGAGGGCGGTTCGGTGTTCGAACCGTCGGCGTGGCGGGACCTGCTCTCCTACATCC
>NZ_JBHVXZ010000180.1:0-14201 GCF_042881395.1 Amycolatopsis sp. NPDC058278
ACCGGGACCCGCCCGCGTTCGAGCCGCTCGAAGGCGCGGTGCCACATCATCGAGTGCTCCAGGCCCTCGAACGCGTCGCGCTCGGTGAGCTCGGAAAGGTCGAGCCCGGCGGAGAAGTGGTCGCCGACGGCGTCGAGCACGACGGCCTTGATCCCCGGCGGCGGGGCGCCGAAGAACGACTCGATGCCGAGCACGGTCGCGTCGTCGAGGGCGTTGCGCTTCTCGGGACGGGCCAGCCACAGCACGGCGATGTCGTCCCGCAGCTCCAGGCGCAGCGAAGGGGGCAGCAGAGGCGTGGTCATGCGGGTCCGTTCGTGAAGGTTTCGGCGGCCAGGGTGCGCAGTTCGACGCGGCGGATCTTGCCGGTGGCGTTGCGCGGCAAGGCGTCGGTGAACCGCACGTGTTTCGGGACCTTGTAGCGTGCCAGGTGCCGTTCGAGGTGCGCGCGGAACTGCGGTTCGTCCAGCTCGGCGCCGGGCCGGACCACGACGAAGGCCGCGCCGGCCTCGCCCCAGCGCTCGTCGGGCACCCCGACCACGGCGCAGGCGTCGACCGCGTCGAGCCGGACGGCGACCGCTTCGATCTCGGCCGGGTACACGTTTTCCCCCCCGGAGATGATCATGTCCTTGACCCGGTCGACGACGTGGGCCCAGCCGTCGTCGTCGACGCGGACGACGTCACCGGTGCGGAACCAGCCGCCCTCGACGAAGCTCGCCTTCGACTCCTCGGGCCGGTTCCAGTAGCCGCCGAAGACGTGCGGGCCGCGCACGAGCAGCTCGGACGGCGTCCCGTCGAGCGGCTGCGGCGTGAGATCGGGACCGAGGGCCGCCACGTCGGTGAAGAAGTGCGGCACCCCGGCGGCGACCGGGTGGTCGAGCGTGCCTTCGTGGGTCGCCATCGAGACACCCGGGGCGGCCTCGGTCATGCCGTAACCCTGCAGGAGCTTCACGCCGCGGTCGAGCCACGCGCGGGCGACGCGCTCGGCCACCGGCGAGCCGCCGTAGAGCACGCAGGTCAGCGAGCCGAGGTCGGCGCGGTCCCAGTCCTCGTGGCGGCACATCATCTCCAGCATCGTGGGGACCGCGGAGAAGCTGGTGATCCCGGCTTCGCCGATCCGGGCGAGGATGGTGCCCGGATCGAACTTCGCCACCGGTTCCACGCTGCCGCCCTTGAACAGCGTCGGCAGCGTGATCTGGCCGAGCCCGACGCAGTGGAACAGCGGCGCGATGCACAGCGCCTTGTCGGTGCCCAGGACGTCGAGGTGCGCGAGCTGGTTGACGGTGTTCCAGGTGAGGTTGCCGTGGGTGAGGACCGCCGCCTTCGGCCGTCCGGTGGTGCCGGAGGTGTAGAGCAGCAGGCAGGGATCTTCCAGCCCGACGGCGGTTTCCGGAAGTGGCCCGGCTTCGGCGATCTCCGCTTCGAAGTCCCGTTCCCCCTCGGCGGGATCCATCGCGATGACGACGCCGTCCGGGAGCGCACCGGCCGCCGCCACCAGGTTGCCGGTGTCCGGACTGTGCACGAGGACCGACGCGCCGCTGTCGGCGAGCATGTACCGGATCTCCGTGGGGGAGAGCCGGTAGTTGAGCGGGACGAAGATCGCGCCGCAGCGGGCGGTGGCGAACAGCGTCTCGAACACGGTGATGTCGTTGACGCCGAGGTAGGCCACGCGGTCACCCGGGCGGACGCCGAGCCGGGTCAGCGCGCCGGCCAGTCGTTCGACGCGCTCGGCGAGCCCGGCGTAGGTCAGGCTCCGGTTCCGCTGCACGAGGGCGGTGCGGTCCGGGTTGATCCGCGCCCGCCGCGCGGGCCAGCTGCCCAGGCCGAAATCGGGCAGGTTCACTGCTGCCTCCTTCACCAGCGGAGCACCGGTTTGATCGTCTTGCCCATCAGCATGTCGTCGACCGCCTGTTGAATCTGCCCGAACTCGTAGTGCGTGACCAGCTTTTCGATCGGGAACCGGCCCGCGGCGACGAGCTCGGCCAGGGTCGGCACCAGCGCCTGGGTGTCGGCGTCGCCCATGGTCAGGCCGACGACGCGCCGGCCGGGGAGCAGGAAGTTGACGTCCACCGGCACCGTCGTGCCGAACGCGGGCGCGCCGACGACGACCGCGGTGCCGCGCGCGGCCAGTGCGCCGATCGCCGTCCCCAGCACGCCGGCGTTGCCGGTGGTCTCGACGACGCCGTCGACCCCGCGGCCGCCGGTCAGCTTCCCGACCGTCTCGGCGAGGTCCTCGCCGCTGGTGTCGATCGTGTCGGTGGCGCCGAGCTCGCGGGCCAAAGTGAGCCGGGTCGCGACGCGGTCGACGGCGATGATCCGGGTCGACGGCGTCAGGTGGGCGGCCATGACCGCCGACAGGCCGACCGCGCCGGCGCCGGTGACCAGCAGCGTGGCGCCGGGGCGCGGGGCGAGGACGTTCCACACGGCGCCGGCGCCGGTCATGATGCCGCAGCCGAGCGGGGCCAGCAGGTCCAGCGGTGCGTCGGCGGCGACCTTGACGACGCTGCGTTCGTCGGCGACGGCGTGCCCGGCGAAGCTGGACTGGCCGAAGAAGTGCCCGCCGAGCGGGGTGCCGTCGCGGGAGATCGGGGTCGTGCCGTCCGGGCGCTGCCCGCCGAGCAGGTTGGCGGGCAGCCAGGTTTCGCAGTAGGCGGGGTGGCCGTCGCGGCAGTTCGCGCAGCCGCCGCAGGAGGTGTAGCTGAGCAGGACCCGGTCGCCGGCCCGTACGCGCGTGACCGCGGCGCCGGTCTCCTCGACGATCCCGGCGCCTTCGTGGCCGAGCACGCCGGGCAGCGGGAAGGGCAGCGCGCCGGCGGCGACGCCGAGATCGGTGTGGCAGACGCCGGTGGCGACGACCCGGACCCGGACCTCGTCCGGGCGGAGCTCGTCGAGGGCCACTTCGCCGAGGGTGAAGCCGGCGCCGGCGGACTCCACGACGGCCGCGGTGGTGGTGGTCATGGGGATGCTCCTGGGTGGGCTCAGGCGAGGGAGATGACGACGGACTTCGTGCGCGTGTAGGCGTCGAGGGATTCGGGGCCGTATTCGCGGCCGAAGCCGGAGTCCTTCACGCCGCCGAAGGGGATCGCGGGGTCGAGCATCGCCCAGTCGTTGACCCAGACGATCCCGGCCTGCAGCCGTGCGGCGACGCGGTGCGCGCGGGCGAGGTTCGTCGTCTGCAGCCCGGCCGCGAGGCCGTAGGGCGTGCTGTTGGCCAGCGCGACCGCTTCGTCTTCGGACGTGAAGCGCTGGACGGTCAGCACGGGACCGAAGATCTCCTCCCGGATCACGCGGGAGCCGGCCGGCAGGTCCGCGATCACCGTGGGCTGGAAGAAGAACCCGCCCTCGATGTCCGGCCGGCCGCCGCCGGTGACGATCCGGCCGCCGTCGGCGCGGGCCAGCTCGACGTACTGCTCCACCTTCGCCCGGTGGCGCTCGCCGGCCATCGGGCCGACCACCGTCGCGGGGTCGAACGGGTCGCCGACCGGCACGTGCGGCACGGCTTCGGCGAGCGCGCCCAGGATCGTGTCGTACAGCGCGTCGGCGACGAGCAGCCGGGGCCCGCCCATGCAGAACTGGCCGGTGTTGAACACGAACCCCTTGATCGCCGCGGCGACCGCCTGCTCGACGTCGGCGTCCTCGAACACGATGTGCGCCGCGTTGCCGCCGAGTTCCAGGGTGACCGGCTTCAGGTGCTGCCCGGCCACGCCCGCCGCGTGCCGGCCGACCGCGGTGGAGCCGGTGAACGCGATCTTGTCCACCCCGGGGTGGCTCAGCAGGGTCTCCCCGATCTCCGAGCCGAAGCCGGTGACCACGTTGAGCACGCCGTCGGGCACGCCGGCCTCGGCGAGCAGCCCGGCCATCAGCAGCGCGCTGAGGGAGGTGTCTTCGGCCGGCTTGTGCACCACGGTGTTGCCGGCGGCCAGTGCCGGCGCGATCTTCGAGGTGGACAGGATCAGCGGGAAGTTGAACGGCGTGATCGCGGCGACCACGCCGAGCGGTTCGCGGCGCGTGTAGGCGTGCGCGGGGATCGGGATCTGCCGCGTCGCGCCGTCCAGGCCCTGCGCCAGGGCCGAGTAGTACTCGTACTGCTCGGCGACGGTCTCGACGTCGACGGCCCGGCACAGCGAGATCGGCTTGCCGACGTCGGCGCTTTCCAGGGCGGCGATCTCGTCGGCGCGGGCCCGCACCAGGTCCGCGACCCGGTGCAGCACGCGGGCCCGCTCCCGGGCCGGCGTCGCGGCCCAGCCTCCGGCGGCCTCCCGGGCCGCGGCCACCGCGGCGGTCACGTCGGCGGCCGTCCCGCGGGCGAGGGAGGTGAGGGTCTTGCCGGTGGCCGGGTCCACGGCGTCGAAGCGGTCCTCGGTCTCGGTCCACCGGCCGCCGATGAACAGCCGGCCCGGTTCGACGTCCGGGCGGGGCCGGGTGCCCGGCCTCTCCTCCACTGCGGTCATCGTCCGACTCCTCACTGAGCGACGGGTACATCAGGGCAACGGGTACATCAGGGCGACGGGTATATCAGGAACCCTGAGATGCATCAGGATGCGATGGGGGGCCCGTCCTTGTCAAGGGGCCGGGTCCCGGGCCGGCTGCGGCAGGATTTCCGGCGCAATTTTTTGACCGTCCGTTAACCGATTCCCGTGTGGACGGACGAGTTTTTCAGCGGGGCACCGGATGTTTCACCCGAGGCGGTCGAGGCGCGTAACGGCCGGGTGCGGCAGGCCGACTCCAGCGTGCCCGGGAATGGGCCGTGTCCATTCCGTCCGGCCCGCCGGGCGTGTCGGAAAAGAGGTCACCTGTGAACCCGAAGAATTTCCGGCGGTTCGCCCGCCGATCCCTGCCGCCCGGCGCCGCGGTGGCCGCCCTGCTGGCCGGCGCCGGTGTCGCCGTCGCCACCACCTTCGCCGCCGGGGTACCGGTCGCGGTGCCCGACCACCCGCTGGGCGGCGGAGCGGCGTGCGCCGCGCTCGTCGCGCAGCAGGAGGCCCGCGGCAGCGTGAACTACCCCGCGTCCGAGGTCGAGCCGTACGTCGCCGCCGACCCGGCCGACCCGCGCCACCTCGTCGGGTCGGCGCAGCAGGACCGCTGGAACGACGGCGGCTCGAACGGTCTCACCGACGTCGTGTCCCGCGACGGCGGGGCGACCTGGACGCCGGCTGCCGCGCAGCCGCCGTTCAGCATCTGCGGCGGCGCGACGGCCGGCTCGCCCGGCTACTTCCAGCGCACCACCGACCCGTGGGTGAGCTTCTCCGCCGACGGCCGGGTCGTGTACTCGATCGCGGACTCGTTCAACGCCGACGGCCCGGCGTTCGGCGGCGCGAGCGCGATCCTGATCAGCCGTTCGCTCGACGGCGGCGACCACTGGGAAACCCCGGTCGTCGCGCGCCTGGACACCTCGACGCAGGTGCTCAACGACAAGGAAACGGTGACCGCGGACCCGCTGCTCGCCGACCGCGCCTACGCGGTGTGGGACCAGCTGGTCTCGCCGCAGAGCAACGCCAACCCGAGCGCGTACAACCACGCGTTCACCTACCGCGGCCCCAGCTACTTCTCCCGCACCACCGACCGGGGGTCGACCTGGAGCACCGGCCGGATCATCTTCGACCCCGGGCAGAACGACCAGACGATCGGCAACCAGATCGTCGTGCCGACGACCGGTCCGGGGCGGGGCGTGCTGATCAACGGCTTCGACCTGATCACCAACAAGGGCGGCGCCTGCCTGTTCACCCACGGCGGGCAGCACTGCCACGGCTCGTCGACGTCGACGGCGGCGGTCGTCCGGTCCACCGACGGCGGGACGACGTGGTCCGGCGCCATCGGCATCGACACCCAGCACGTGGCCTCGGTGACGATCGCCGGCCACCCGGTCCGCTCCAGCGACGAGCTGCCCGAGTTCGCCGTCAACCCGGTCAACGGCTTCGTGTACGCGGTCTGGCAGGACTCCCGGTTCAGCGCCACCGGCGCGGCCAAGATCGCCTTCGCCCAGTCCACCGACGGTGGATTGACGTGGGGGGACACGATCCGCGTCGACCAGTCGCCGGGGGACACGCCCGCGTTCGTGCCGCAGATCCGCGTCACTTCCGACGGCACGATCGGCCTGAGCTACTACGACCTGCAGAACGCGACGCCGGCGCGGCCGGGGCTCACCGACGCGTTCATCGCCCACTGCCACGCCGCGACGAGCGACTGCGGCAACCCGGCGAACTGGGCCGTCAACGGGCAGACGAGGCTGACCGCCACGCCGTTCGACTTCACCACCGCACCGGACGCCGGCGGCTACTTCCTCGGTGACTACTCCGGGCTCGCCGCAACGGGTCCGGCGCTGACCGCGTACTTCGGCGTCGCGCGGCCGGTGGCCGTGAGCGGGGCGTCGGACATCTTCGCCAACCACGCCGGTTAGCCGGTGACCGGGAACGGTGGCCCGGCCGCCGTTCCCGGTCGTGGTTCACCCGGATGGGTGGTTTGGATGGCGCGCGTGCGGGACGCGTGTGGAGGTGCGGGGTTCGGCCGTTGGCGGGGTTGCGCCGTTCGGATCAAGGACTACGCTGCGAAGTGCGGTCAAGCAGCATCCGTCCCCCGATTTGCCAGCGACCGAGCGGGTCGGTCGAGAACGACCCGCTCGTCACGTCATCTGCGAATGAGGCGTGGAATGTTAGTCGTCCAGCCCCCAGCGACGGCGATCCCCGTAGCGCCGTCGAAGCGCGAACAGCGCACTGCGTTCGACATCCAGGTCATCCGCCCGTACTTCGGCGCGGTCATGGTCCGCATCCGCGGCGCGCTCGACGCGGACAGCGCACCGCAGGTGCGTTCGGCGTTGAGCACGTGGGCGCACCGCCGGTTCCCGGTCCTGGTGCTCGACCTGTCCGAGGTCGACTTCCTCGACGCGGCGGGCCTCGCCGCCCTGGGCGGCATCCAGGCGCGGGTGGTCCGCGAAAACGCGACTCTGCGCATCGTCACGGGCGACAACCGCGTGGTGCGCCGGGCGTTGTCGGCCAGCGGGCTCGACCACGCGCTGAACGTCAGCCGCCTGCCGTCCGGGTGGGAACGCGCGACGGAGATCCCCAGCCAGAGCTGATCCTCGTCCGGCGGTCCCGCCGCCGGGCGGGCCGTGGCACCCTGGCGGCATGCGGGAACCGGGCGACGTCGAACCCGATCCGGCGGCCGGCACCCAGGTCATGCCGGCCGAGTACGCGGCGCTGCGCGCCGAGGTCGAGCGGCGCGCGAACGTCCAGTGGAGCGTCTTCGCCCTGCAGCTGGCGTCGGCGGGCGCCATCGCGAGTGTTGCCGTCGCGGCGACGTCGAACCTGGCCGTGCTGCTGCTCGTCCCGCTGTCCTCGTACCTGCTGGACAGCCGGTACATCCTGCACGACTTCCACATCAAGCTGATCCGGCGCTACCTGCGGGAGTCCCTGTCCGAGCGGCTGGCGGGGCACATCCGGTGGGAAAGCCGGCGGTCCGCGGCGCTGGCCGCGCCCACGTCGCGCGGCTGGTTCAGCGTCACCGGCTGGAACTTCGCGCACCCCACCCGCCTCGCCTTCGAAGGCGTCGGACTGCTGGCCGTGCTCTCGGCAGGGGTCGCCGGGGTGTACCACTGGTGGCTGCGCCCGCCCGCGTGGCCGCTGATCGTCGGGTATGCCCTCGGCTGGTCCCTCGGCGTGGTCGTGACCGTGCTGCTGCGCAGGGCTTTCCGGCGCGCCTCGGATCTGTGATCTCCGGGTTCGCCCGCTAGGCGCGGGCGGGCGCACGCAGCCCGTCGATCGTCTCCCGCAGTGCTTCGTCGGTCGGTGTCGGCTCGATGCCGAAGGCCGCCGTCGCGGCCGAAGAGTCGAGGACGAACGGTCGCCGCAGCTGGTACTCCATCTCCACCATCTCCCGCGCGAGCGGGTTGAAGAGCCCGCCGAGGCGCAACACGGGCCCGGGCATCGGGGTGACGCGGGCCGCCGGTGCGCCCGCCAGTTCCGCGGCGCGCTCGGCGAGCCGGCGCAGCGACACCGCCGGTGCCGTCGGCACGTGCCACGGCCGGCCCCAGGCCCGCTCGTCGGCCGCGACCGCGACCAGGGTGCGGGCGACGTCGCCGACGTGGGTCCAGCTGTGCGGGGCGTCCAGGTCGGCCGGCGCCGAGGCGCGCTTGCCGGCGAGCACCTTCGGCAGCACCAAGGCGGTGAACGACGAAAGCGCGCCCGCACCCAGGTAGTCGGACCCGCGCACCTCGGTCGTGCGGATGCGGCCGGCTTCGTGGGCGGACAGCGCGTCCGCCCACAGCTTCGCCCGCACTTCGCCCTTCACCGAGTTCGGCCGCATCGGCAGCTGCTCGGTGATCGGGCCGTCGACGGCGCCGTAGGCGTAGAGGTTGCCGGTCGTGGCGAGCAGGGCTCCGCTCGTCTCGGCTGCCCGCAGCAGCGCCGCGCCGAGCGGGGGCCAGCCGGTGGCCCAGCGGTGGTAGGCGGGTCCTCCGCAGCTGTACAACGCGACCGCGCCTTCGGCGTGCCGCGCGAGCGTGGTGGCGTCGGTGGCATCGGTGGCGACCAGCCGGACGCCCTCGACCGCCGGGCCGCCGCCGCGGCGGCTGAGCAGGCGGACTTCCAGGCCGCGGGAAGCGAGCAGACGAGCCGTGGCCGAGCCGACCGGACCGGCTCCGACGATGACGTGCAGGGACATGGGACCACCTTTTCCACCCAGGCGAGAACAGTGTTCTCGGACAAGAACACCGTACTGAGACGGTGCGCCCGACGTCAAGAACACTGTTCTCGCCGAGTTCGGGTGTTCTCGGAAGTGTGCGAGACTGGGGTGGTGTCCGCCTCGTCGTTGCGCGCCCGGGTCCGCTCGGAGATGCACCAGGAAATCAAGGACGCCGCCCGGCGCCGGCTCGCCGAGGAGGGGGCGAACCTGTCCCTGCGTGCCGTGGCGCGGGACATGGACATCGTCCCTTCGGCGCTGTACCGGTACTTCCCGAGCCGTGACGCCCTGCTGACCGCGTTGATCATCGACGCGTACGAGGGACTGGGCGCGGCGGCGGAAGCCGCCGAAGCGGCGGTCCCGCGTGCCGACCTTCGTGGCCGGTGGCTGGCGGTGTGCCGCGCGGTGCGGGCCTGGGCGCTCGCGCACCCGGCCGAATTCGGCTTGCTCTACGGAAACCCGGTGCCCGGTTACGCCGCCCCGCCGGAAACCGTCGCGCCCGCGTCGAAGGTGATCCTCCTGCTCGCCGCCGTCGTCGGCGACGCCCCGGGGGAGCCGGGCTCACCCCGGCCGCTGCCCGGGCCCGTCCGCGCCGACCTGCGGCGGCTGATCGACCAGCAGGCCGCGGACCTGCCGGAGGAGTGCCTGGACCGGGTGCTGCTCGCGTGGACGCACCTGTTCGGCCAGCTCACTTTCGAGGTCTTCCACCGGCTCGACGACATGATCGGGGCGCGCGCCGAATACTTCGAGCACCACATGGCCCTGCTGGCCGACCTCGCCGGCCTGCCCTGACCTCTTGCTGGGGGGTCCGGGTGGCGGAGCCCCCGGCCCGGGGCGCAGCCCCGGATGTCACTGACTCGCGCTCAGGGCCGGTCGAGCGGGGCCAGCTCACCGAACGGCCGCCGCACGCGTACCTCCGGGCCGGACAGGTCCACGTCTTCCCAGGCCACGTACCGGCTGTGGCGGTGCAGCCAGCGGATCAACGCCACCAGCGGCTGGGGCCCGCGCTGGTCGTGGCGCTGGTAACCGAACAACCGGACGCGGGTGCGGCCCACGATCACCCCGCGCACCACCAGTTCCGGCAGCCCGTCGGCACCCGGCGTCGCCTCCGCGCGGATCTCGCGGACCGCGCCGAGGTCGCGGCCCGCGGCGTCGCGGACCGGGCGGCCGATCAGCTCACCGGCTCGCACGGCCCGCTCCCGGGATCCGGCCGATGACGCGGCGGCGCAGCCAGTCCTCCGATGGGCTGTCCGTCGCCTGGGCGACGGCCGTCGTCACGACGATCGTCGGCTCGATGCGGCGGATGGCGTTCAGCGGGATGCGTTGCGGCGCTTGGGCGCGGAACCCGCGGCCGATGTGGTGCAGGAGCCTGCCGATCGGGCCGCCCACGCGGTCGGCGAGTGCCTCCGGGCCGACCAGCAGCGCGTCGACGACGTACGTTTCGCCTTCGGCGCGCAGCTCGAGGTCGTCGACCTTCCCGACCACCGTGCCGTCTTCGCCGATGATCTGCCGGTCGAGCAGGGCGTCGCCCAGGTCGACGAGGCCGAGGTCGGTCCACGGGTTCATTGGCCCGCTCCGGTGAAGATCATCAGGGGGATCGCCACGAGCGCCGCGACGGCGATGACGACGAGCATGACGCCGCCGACGGTGTTGCTGAAGCGGCCGTTGGCGTGCTTGCCGAGGTACTCGCGGTCGTTGGCGACGATGAGCACCGGCAGGTAGGTCAGCGGCAGCGCCACCGCCGAGAAGATCAGCGAGATCTCCGTCAGGCCGACCGGATCGAGGCCCGTCTGCACCACCAGCACCGCGAGCAGCAGGCCGGCGCCGACGGTCAGGTGGAACCGGGCGGCGTTGCGCGGCGCGCGGCGCTTGCCCCAGTCCCAGCCGAAGTACTGCGCCAGCATGTAGCCCGACGACAGCCCGGTCTCCAGCGCCGCGCCGAACGTGGCGGCGAAGATGCCGATCAGCACGATCACCAGGCCCGCCGTCCCCAGCGCGAGCGTCACCGGCAGGACGATCTGGCTGACCTGGCTCACGTCGACCCCGGCCGGGAACAGCACGACCGCGGAGCACGCCATCACCGCGAGGGCGAGCAGGCCGCCGAGGGGGAACCCGAGCAGCACGTTCGCGCGCTGCACCGACAGGTCCTTGACCGTCCAACCCTCTTCGACGCCGCCGGAGGTGAAGAAGAAGACCTCGTACGGCGTCATCGCGGACGCGAACAGCGCGACCGCGTGGTAGGCGTAGGTCGGCAGCGCCTGGTCGGGCGGCGGGGCGAACCCGGCGATCTGCGACCCGAGCGACGACCAGTCGGGGTGCAGGAAGAAGACGGCGACGGCGAACACCCCGATCGCCAGGCCGGCGAGGCCGAAGCCGGTTTCCATCTTCTCGAAGCCGACCCGCCAGACCACCAGCCAGACGAGCACGCCGATCGGCAGGACCCAGACCAGCCGGTCGACCCCCGAGGCCAGCTCGATGACGATCGCGACGCCGCCGATCTCCGCGCACACCGTCAGCAGCGTGATGAGGAACGAGCCGGCGAGGTTGAGCAGCGCCACCCGGGGGCCGAGACGTTCGCGGATCAGGTCGAACACGGGACGCCCCGACACCGCCACGATCCGCCCGGACATGTCGGCGTAGACGCAGATGCCGAGCACGCCGAGGGCGGTGACCCAGACCATCGCCATCCCGTAGCGGGCGCCGACGACACCGCTTTCGACGAGGTCGCCGATGTCGACGAAGCCGCCGACCGCGGTGAGGATGCCGAGGGTGACGGCGAGGAACTTCTTGCTCACGAGGTCACGCCCCAGCGGGCGAGTTCGCCGATGAGGCCCTGCAGTTCGGCGTCGATCCGGTCGAGGCCTTCGTCGGTGCCGTCGCCGAGGCCGTCGTCGAGCCGGTGGGCCACCGCGACCGCGCGGTCGGTGATCGACGCCAGTGCCGCGCGGGCGCGGTCGTCGGTCAGCTTGCCGACGTCCTGGCCGGCGGCGCCGAGTTCGTCGGCCGCGTCGCGGACGGTGACCGACAGGCTCGGCACGGGCGGGACCTCGTCGCGGTCGGCCGTCACCACGAGCCGCAGGAGCTCGAGCTGGCCCCGGATTTCCCGCCCGGCGTGCACGGTCTCGGCCCGGGGACCGGCGCCGCAGGCCGACAGTGCCGTGACCGCGAAGACGGCGGCCACCGCGCAGAGCCGGGTTCGCCGGAGCGCAATCACGAGCCGGGTGTACCCGATCCCGGCGCGGACAAACACCGGGATGCTCCACCGTGGACAGATGGGTGATTGAACCGGCGCCGGTGCGGGAAGTTGAGGGCCATGCCGAGCGAAATGTCCTTTCAAGACGCGGACGGACCGGACGAAAACGACCTTCCGGTCACCCGGCCGGCGTGGCCGGTCACGGCGCTCAGCGCGGTGGCGCAGGGCGGCCTGGTCTGGGTCCTCGTGGCCGGGGTGCTGGCGTGGCGGCCGGGGCCCCGGCGCCGGGCGGCGGGCCGCGGGCTGGTGGCGGGCGCGGCCGGGATGGCGTTCGGGCACGGCGTGAAGGCCGTGGTGCGCCGGCCGCGGCCGGCGGCGCAGGACCTCCCCGCCCACCGCGCGCTGCTCGAACAGCCGAAGTCCTCGGCGTTCCCGTCGACGCACGCGACGACGGCGGCCGCGTTCACGGTCGCCGTCGCGCTCACCGCGCCCGCCACGGGGGCCGCGATCGCGCCGCTGGCGGCCGCGGTCTGCTACAGCAGGCTGCGGACGCGGGCGCACTGGCCGACCGACGTGTACGGCGGCGTCGCGATCGGCGCCGTCGTGGGTGGCCTCGTGCACCGCCGGTTCAGGCGCGGAAGTACGCCCGGAAGGTAGTGCCGTCGTCGCCGGTGTGCAGGCGGACGAGGTCGGCGAGGTGGTTGACGAGCAGCAGCCCGCGGCCGCGCGGCTGGTAGGGGCTCGCGGGGTGGCGGCCGGCGAGGGGATCGATGAGCCGGCCGTGGTCGTGGACCTCGCAGGCGAACTCGCCGTCGCCGCCCCAGAACCGGACGGTGCCGGATCCGCTGCCGTGCTCGATGCTGTTGGACAGCAGTTCGGTGACGACCACCTCGATGTCGGCCACCCGGTCGTCGCTCAGCCCGCAGGCGGTCGCGCGGACGTGGGCCAGCGCGCGGGCCGCCGCGAGGCCGGTGGTGTTCGCCAGCTCGAAGGCCCCGTCCGGCGCGGGCAGCGGCTGGTTGTACCGGGCGATCAGGTCGTCCGGGGCGTAGGCGGGGCTGGTGCGCTGCCCGGTGCCGTCGATCAGGAGCGGGTGGGTGACCTCGGCGTCGGCGAGGACGTCCGGGGCGAGCGCGTCGGCGTCGTAGGGACAGAGGACGGTCGCGTCCCGCCCGGCGAAGGCGAGGTTGATGAGGGCTTCGTGCTGGGCGCACGCCGGGTACTCGACGGCCGAGCGCGCCGCCCAGATCGGCTCGCCGATGATCCGCACCGGCCGGCCTGGGTGGCTGTCGGCGAAGGCGCGCAGCACACCGGGGATGATCCGCCCGGGGTTGCGCCCGGCCTCGGTCATGTCCAGCAGCCGCACCCGGGCGGCGTCGGCGCCGAGTTCCCGCCGCAGCAGCTCGAGGTTGTCCCCGGGGACCGCGACCGCCACCGGCTCGTCGGCGGCGAGGCCGCCCCAGACGAACGGCACGGTACCCGCCAGGTATTCGGCGGCACCGCGGTAGAACAACGCGGGGTGCCCGAATGCGCCGGTGCCCGTCTCCGCGGTTGCGCTCAAGCCGCCTCTCCTTCCGCCGGGAACGCCACCAGTATGCGTGAACTCACCCCCGGATCGGGCGACCCCCGGTCACTGGGCGCTACAGGCGAGCGGCCTTCGCTTCGCCCTGGAAGTCGGCTCGCGGGAGAGGCGCTGGGACCGAGCACCGGCAGGCTCCGATCCGGCGGCCGGTCACGTCGCTTCCGCTTCGAAGGCCGCGCCGAGCTCGGCGAACTGCTTCGCGGCGGCCGCCGGCAGGGCGGCGTCGCCTTGGCGGCGGCCCTGGGCGCGGGGCAACGCCGCCGTCCAGCGGTTGTGGGCCGCGTGCCGCTCGGCTCGGCCCCCCCATGGTGCGGCGCGTCCGGGGCGTCGAGGACCACCGCCAGTTCGGCGGCCACGCCCGCGCCAGCGGCTGCGCGGGCGCGCCACCGGGCCATCGACGGCTCGTCGCCGGACAGGCCCGCCGCCAGCAGCGGGACGCCGAGGGGCGCGTTGCGCGGGAGCCCGGTTTCGGCCGTTGCGTGCCACAGCTCGTCGGCGGCCGCGAGGGCTTCGACCGGCCGGTCAACGCGAGCGTGGTGACCAGGCCGCCCGTGCCCGGGTACGGGTGACCGGCCAGGGCCGGGTCACCGGCTGCGCGCCTGCTCAGGTCGAGGGCGTCGGCGTCACCTTCGGAAACTCCGTGGCGGTCAGGCAGGCCGGACGGAACTTCGCCCGGGCCCGGGCACCCTCCCGCCCCCGCCACACACCCCCCCCACGACGGCGGTGGCAGTGGAAAAAAAAAAAAAAAGAACACCC
>NZ_JBHVXZ010000181.1:0-14052 GCF_042881395.1 Amycolatopsis sp. NPDC058278
CCCCGGGCGCTGGTTACCCGGGGGGGGTCCGGGCCCGGCCGCCGCGCGGGCCGTCGCCTTTCGGCGGTGGGGGGTACCGCCGCCGCCGCGGCGGCGGGCGTCGGTCCGCCCGGTTCGGTGCTGCGGGCGGCGGTCACCCGGGCCCGGAACCAGGCGGTGAGGACCGCGACGAGGGGAGCCTCCGTGGTGGCGGCGAGTTCGTCGGCCGCTGTGGCGTGCGCGGCCGCGGCGTCGAGGTCGCCGCGGGCCGAGGCGGATTGCAGGCGGACGAGCCGGCCGAGGACGGCGAAGTTCGGCAGGTCGTGGTGGGTGGCCAGGTCGAGGAGTTCGGCGCCGATCCGGTCTCGGGTGGCCGCGAGGCCGGGGCGGGTGAAGGACTGCAGGAACACGCCGTTGAGCGCGAACGCCAGCAGGGCGGGATCGGCCAGCTCCCGCGCCAGTGCCTCGGCCTGGTGCGCTGCCTGCCCGGCGCGGCTCAGCTCGGCCGCGGCGAGGTCGGCACTGCGGCTTTCGACGGCGATCGTGGCCAGGAGACGTGCCTTCAGGTCGGCGGGGCCGTCCGAACCGAGCGCGGTGAGGGTGCGTTCGGCGGCCGCCACGACGGCCCGCGACTGTTGGGGGTCGTCGGCGCGGCTCCAGATGGCGGGCACGTCGTAGGCGCCGATGATCCGGGCGGTCAGCCGGCGGTCTCCGGTGCGTTCGGCCGCCTGGATCGCGGTGAGGCGGTCGCGCCGGGAGTGGACGAGGGCGTCGCCGCCGGCCAGCGCGAGCGTGCGCGCCAGGTCCACGGTGGTGCGCGGCCCGAGCCGGGCACCCGGGCCGGTCCACGCGCCCGGTGTGCCGCCGGCGGGTCCGGTGAGGAGGTCGGCCTCCAGGCGTTGCAGGTCGGCTCCGGGGTCGAGCCCGAGCTGGTCGACGAGCATGTGGCGGGCGCGGCGGAGGGTGGCGAGGGCGTCGGCCTGGCGGCCCGCGCGGTGCAGGGCGCGGGCCAGCAGTCCCCAGGCCGGCTCGCGCCACGGGTGTTCGGCGACGTGCGCGCCGAGTCCGGCGACCAGATCGGCGCCTTCCCCCGAGTCGAGGAGGATGCCGGCGCGCAGTTCCAGCGCCGCCAGTCTCAGCTCCTCCAGCCGGTTCCGCTCCCGCTGCGCCCACGGCGAGTCGGGCACGTCGGCGTAGGCGGGCCCGCGCCAGGCCGCGAGCGCCGCGTCGAGGTCGGTGACCGCGGTGGGGGCCCGGCGGGTGCGGGCGAGGGCGTCCTCGAACCGGTGGACGTCCACGTGCTCGCGGGGCAGGCGCAGCGCGTAACCGGGACCTTCGGTGACGATCACCCGCGGCGGCGTGCGGGGTGGCCGGCCGGGTTCGAGCGCGCGGCGCAGCGCGGCGACGAACGTCCGCAGCGCCCCGACCGCGCGGGCCGGCGGCTCGAGCCACAGGTCGCCGACCAGGACGTCGGTGGGGACCATCCGCCCCTCGGCGGCGACGAGCCGGGCGAGCACCTCGCGGTGGCGGGGACCGCCCAGGTCGGCCGGGGTGCCGTCGTCGCCGAGGGCCCGCACGGCGCCGAGCACGTCGATTCGCATGCGCCCATCATCCGTGCCCGCGACCGGGTGCGCCTCGGCGCACTGATCGGTTGCTGATCGCCGTCGCCCACGCTGGCCGAGTTCACGTTCCCGATCCGGAAGACGGCCTCCGATGACACTCTCCATTCCCGGTTTCGACCACATCCGCCTGCCCGGTGCCGGCGGTGCCGAGCTGGCCGCCGCGGTCGGCGGCAGCGGCAGCCCGGTGGTCCTGCTGCACGGTTTCCCCCAGACGCACCTGATGTGGCGGCACGTCGCCGAGCGCCTCGCCGGCGAGCACACGGTGATCTGCCCGGACCTGCGCGGCTACGGCGCCAGCGACAAGCCGCCGGCCACCGGCGAGGACGTCTACGCCAAGCGCACCATGGCCGCCGACGTCGTGGCCCTGGCGGCGGCGCTCGGCCACGAGCGCTTCGCCCTCGTCGGCCACGACCGGGGCGCCCTGGTCGCCTTCCGGGCGGGCTTGGACCACCCCGAGACCGTCTCGCACCTGGGCATCCTCGACGTCGTCCCGACGCTGGACATGTGGAACGTCCTGCACGGCGTCCCGGCGGCGGTCGGCTACCACCTCTTCCTGATGGCGCAGCCGCCCGGCTTGCCGGAGACGATGATCGCCAACAGCGCGGACGCGTTCTTCGGCTCGTTCCTCGACGCCTGGGCCAACGACCCGGCGGCGATCCCGGCCCAGGTCCGCGCCGAGTACCTGCGGGCGAGCGCGGCGGCGGTGCCGTCGATCGTCGCGGACTACCGGGCCTCGGCGGGGATCGACGTCACGCACGATCAGGCCGACCTGGACGCCGGTTCGCAGCTGGCCATGCCGGTGACGGTCGTCCAGCAGGACTGGGGCGCGCAGCTGGGCTACGACGCGGCCGCGGTGTGGAAGGCGTGGGCGCCGGACCTGGATCACCGGCTGACCCGCGCGGGGCACTTCATGGCCGAGGAAGCACCGGACGAGATCGCGGCGGCGATCCGGGATCTGCTGGCTCGCTGACGTGACGGCCTCGCCCAAGCCGCCGCCGAGCTCGCCGCGGTGCTGATCTCCCGGGCAGTGAGCCATCTCACTTGCTTTGAATTCGAATCAACGATACCTTGTTCGTAGTTGCTTCAAGTTTGAAGCACTTCGAAGTGAGAGTGAGACTTCCGATGAAGGCAGTGCGTTTCCACGAGTACGGCGACCCCGACGTCCTGCGCTACGAGGACGTCGAGCAGCCGGTTCCCGCAGCCGGGCAGGTCCGGGTCCGCGTCGCTGCGACGTCGTTCAACCCCATCGACGCCAGCGTGCGGGCGGGCACCATGCGCGGCCCCATGCCGGTGGTGCTTCCGCACACGCCGGGCCGCGACGTCGCGGGCACGGTCGACGCGCTGGGTGAGGGTGTGGACGGCCTCGAGGTCGGTGCCACGGTCATCGGTTTCCTGCCGATGACCGACGATGGCGCGTCCGCCGAGTACGTTCTCGCGCCGGCCGACGTCCTGACGCCGGCACCCACGAGCATTCCGCTGTCCGACGCCGCCGCGCTGCCCCTGGTGGGCCTGACCGCGTGGCAGGCGCTGTTCGAGCACGGCAAGCTGGCGGCCGGGCAGCGGGTGCTGATCAACGGCGCCGGTGGCGCGGTCGGCGGCTACGCCGTGCAGCTGGCCAAGAACGCCGGTGCCCACGTGATCGCCACGGCCGGCCCGCGCAGCGGTGAAGCCGTCAAGTCCGCCGGTGCGGACGAAGTCGTCGACCACACCACCACGAGCGTGGCCGCGGCGGTGACCGAGCCGGTCGACGTGGTGCTCAACCTCGCCCCGGTCGACCCGGCCGAACTCACCGCGCTGGCCGCCGTCGTCCGTCCCGGCGGGGTTCTGGTGAACACGACGGTGTGGATGCCCGCGCCCTCCGACGAAGAGCGTGGCGTGCGCGGCATCGACCTGTTCGTCCGCAGCGACGCCGGGCAGCTGTCGCAGCTGGTGGGGTTGGTGGACGGCGGGAAGCTGCGCGTCGAGATCGCCGAGCGGGTGCCGCTGGCCGGGCTGCCGGCGCTGCACGCCCGGGCCGCCGAAGGCGGGGTGCACGGCAAGGTCGTCGTCCCGTCCGCCTGATTCGGAAGACAGGAACCGTGTCTCTGAGCTCGGATCCTGCAATCGCCGGGGCCGCCGGCCCCGGCCCGGCTTGCCCGGCGGGCCATCGCCGACCGAGTCCGGGTCCTCGAGTCGATCTGAAACCTTGAAGGGAATGCTCATGAGCGAGAAGAAGATCATCGCGGTGCTGGGTGCGACGGGTGCTCAGGGAGGAGGTCTCCTCCGGGCCATTGTGGACGATCCCGGGGGTCCGTTCGCCGCCCGGGCGGTCACCAGGAACGCGGGCTCGGCGAGGGCCCGGGCGTTGGCCGAGCGTGGCGTCGAGGTGGTGGAGGCGACTCTGGAGGACGAGGAGTCGCTGCGGAAGGCGTTCGAGGGCGCGCACGGCGCTTTCGTGGTGACCAACTTCTGGGAGTCCATGTCCGCCGACGTCGAACTGGCACAGGCCGCGACAGCCGCCCGAGCTGCGAAAGCGGCCGGGGTCGCCCACGTCGTCTGGTCGACCCTGGAGGACACCCGCGAGGTCATTCCGGTATCCGACCGGCGGGTCCCGGTGCTGCAGGACCGCTACACGGTCCCGCACTTCGACGCCAAGGCCGAGGCGGACGCGTTCTTCCGCGACTCGGGTGTGCCGACGACCTATCTGCGGAGCACTTTCTACTGGGAAGGATTCACCCAGGGTTCCGGGCCGGTGCGGGGTGAGGACGGCCGGCTCGTGCTCACCTTGCCGATGGGGGAGGCCAGGTTGGCGGGTATCGCGGCGGAGGACATCGGCCGCACCGCTTACGGGGTGTTCGCCGCCGGCGACGAGTACGTGGGCAAAACCGTGAGCATCGCGGGTGAGCACCTGACCGGCGCCGAGTACGCCGCCGCGTTCGCCGACGCGCTGGGTGAGCCGGTCGGCTACCGGCCGCTCACGCACGAGGAGTTCCGTTCGCTCGGACTGCCCCTGGGAGACGAGTTCGGCAACATGTTCCAGTTCTACGTCGAAGGCGAGCGCGACTTCGTCGGTGCGCGCGACCTGGACCTGGTCCGGGCGCTCAACCCGCGCCTGCAGACCTTCCGCGACTGGCTGGACGAGCACGTCGAGGCGGTCAAGCCCGCATGACCGCCGGCCGCCGGCGGATTCGTACTTCGCCGGACGGGCTGCGCCGGTCACCGGTGGATCCTTCGAGTTCGAAGCAGTAGGCTGGGAGCCATGCCGGATTCGCCGCCGTCGCTGGACCCCGTGCAGCTGGGCGCCTACTTCGACCTCATCGAGGTGACCAGCCTGCTGCGGCACGCGGTCGAGCAGCAGCTGCGCGAAGCCGGTGAGCTCAGTTACGTGCAGTTCCAGCTGCTGGCCCGCCTCGGGGACGCACCGACGGGCAGCCACCGCATGACCGACCTGGCCGACGGCGTCGTCTACAGCCGCAGCGGCCTCACGTACCAGGCGGGCCTGCTCGAAAAGGCGGGCTTGGTGGTGCGTACCCCGTCCCCGGACGATGAGCGGAGCGTCACGGTCTCCATCACCGACGCCGGCCGGGCGCGGCTCGCGCAGGTGCTGCCCGGGCACATCGAGGTGGTCAGCGGCCTGCTGTTCGAACCGCTCTCCCACGACGACGTCAAGACCCTCGCCGGCCTCCTGGCGCCGGTGCGCGACCACATGCGCTCGACCCCACCCCGTTCAGCCGCGCCTCGCCGCCGCAAAAGCGGAGGGTGAGGTCCACGGGCTCACCGCCGCCTTGCGGACGGCCGCCGCGGCGCGGTTCGGCCGGCACTGCGGGACGACGACGTCGCGACTTGTCCGACGGTTTGTCCGCTTGCGCGCCCGTTCTCGTCGTATGATGTGTCATATATCAAGCTGAACTGCCAGCCTGTTTCGCGTCTCTGTGCACGTCGGCGGACTTCCCCTCTCAGTCCTTTGGAGACCCAGTGGAATTCACTCGTCGCACGGCGCTGTCGATCAGCACGGCAGGAGCCGCCACCGCAGGACTGTCCGCGCTCGGTGTCCCTTCGACGGGAGCGGCCGGTGCGGCGCTCGCCGGTCCGGCGACCGAGACGATGGTGCTCACCGGCTGCGACGCCGACCACCCGGTCGACTGGGAGTTCCAGGTGACGGCCGGCCGGCGGGCGGGGGAGTGGGGCACGATCCCGACGCCGTCGAACTGGGAGTGCCACGGCTTCGGCAGTTACCACTACGGCGGGGATCCGGTGCCGGCGGAGAAGGGGAACTACCGCCACCGGTTCACGCCGCCGTCGTCCTGGGCCGGGCGCCGGATCTTCCTCGTGTTCGAGGCCGCGATGACGGACGCCGACGTGCGGGTCAACGGCGTCTCGGCGGGGCCGGTGCACCAGGGCGGTTTCTACCGCTTCCGCCACGACGTGACGCCGTTGCTGCGGCTCGGGGAGCAGAACCTGCTCGAGGTGACCGTCAGCAAGGAATCGGCCGACAACTCGGTGAACGACGCCGAGCGTCGCGGCGACTTCTGGAACTTCGGCGGGATCTTCCGGCCGGTGTCGCTGCAGGCGTACCCGGCCGCCCGGATCGACCGCGTCGCGATCGACGCCCGGGCGGACGGGACCTTCGCCGCCCGCGTCACGCTCGCCGGGGTGACCGCGGCGGCCCGGCTGACCGCGCAGCTGCGCCGGCTGGACGGCACGTCCGTCGGGGCCGCCTTTTCGGTTGCCGTCGCGAGTGGTGCGACCAGCGCGACCCTGACCACCACGGCGGCAGGGCCGTTGCTCTGGACGGCCGAGACGCCGAACCTCCACCAGGTCGAGCTGACGCTCGCGAGCGCCGCCGGGGTACCGCTGCACAGCACGGTCGAGCGCTTCGGCTTCCGCACGGTCGAGGTCCGGACCGGGGACGGCGTGTACGTCAACGGGAAGCGGATCGTCCTCAAAGGAGCGAACCGGCACACCTTCTGGCCGACGTCCGGCCGGGCGTCCAGTCCCCGGCTCGCCCGGCTGGACATCGGGCTGATGAAGGACATGAACATGAACGCCGTCCGGATGTCGCACTACCCGCCGGACGCGTTCTTCCTCGACCTCTGCGACGAGCTGGGGCTCTACGTCCTGGACGAGCTGACCGGCTGGCAGCGCCGCTACGACGAGGGTGTCGGGGCACCGCTGGTCGAGGCCCTGGTGGAGCGCGACGTCAACCACCCGTCGATCCTCTTCTGGGACAACGGGAACGAAGGCGGCTGGAACACCGCGCTGGACGACGACTTCGCGCAGTACGACCCGCAGCGGCGGGCGGTGCTGCACCCGTGGACGACGTTCAGCGGCATCGACACCAGTCACTACCAGACCTACAACAGCACCGCGAGCAAGGTCGCCGGCGGCACGATCTTCATGCCGACCGAGTTCCTGCACGGCCTCTACGACGGCGGCGCCGGAGCCGGCCTGAACGACTACTGGAAGCTCATGGGTGGGTCGCAGCGTTCGGCGGGCGGGTTCATCTGGGCACTCGTCGACGAAAGCGTCGTGCGTGACGACCGTGGCGGGGTCCTCGACACCAACGGCAGCCGCGCTCCCGACGGCATCCTCGGGCCCTACCGCGAGAAGGAAGGCAGCTTCTTCACGATCAAGGACATCTGGTCGCCGGTCCAGCCGGCCAATCCTTCCTACTACGACTCGGTCTTCCCGGCGTCGTTCGACAAGACCGTGAAGCTCGTCAACCGGTACGACTTCACGAATCTCCGCGCGTGCCGGTTCAGCTGGCAGCTGCTGGCGTTTCCCCGGCCGGGTGCGGGAACCGGCCACCAGGTCCTCGCCCAAGGCCAGGCGGAGGCGCCGGACGTCGCGCCGGGAGCCACCGGCGTGCTGGCGCTCGGCCTGCCCGCCGACTGGACCGGCGCCGACGCGCTGCAGCTGAGTGTCACCGACCCGACCGGCCGGACCATCACCGGCTGGACGTGGCGTATCCGCAAGGCCCCGGACTACGCCGCCCTCTTGGTCCGCCCGGCGACCACGGGGAGCGTCACCGCAGCGGAGACCGCCGGTGAGGTGACGCTCATCGCCGGGGCCACCCGGATCACCATCAGCAAGGCCAGCGGGCGGCTGAGCGGCGTGCGCCGAGGCAGCACGCCGGTGTCGCTGGCCAACGGGCCCGTCCCGGCCGGCGGGGCGGCCACCCTCACCGCGTTCAGCCACTTCCGCGACGGCACGGGCTGGGTCGCCCAGGCGGACTACAGCGGCGACCTGTCGTCGGTGCGCTGGCGGCTGGACGCCAACGGCTGGCTGCGGCTGGAGTACCGCTACCGGGCCACCGGCGACCACGACCACCTCGGCGTGAACTTCGATTACCCGGAGGCGAACGTGCGGGGCCTGACGTGGCTCGGGGACGGGCCCTACCGCGTCTACAAGAACCGGCTGCGCGGGGTGCAGCCCGACGTCTGGCGCAAGCCGTACAACGACACCGCGACCGGGGCGAGCGGGTACCAGTACCCGGAGTTCAAGGGTTACCACGCCCGGACCTGCTGGGCCGTGCTGGAGACCACCGAAGGCGCGGTCACGGTGGTCGCCGCGGAGGAGGGCCTGTTCCTGCGGTTGTTCACCCCGAAGGTGGGGCCCGACCCGCAGAACGCCGTCGTCACGTACCCGGCCGGCAGCATCTCCTTCCTCGACGGCATCGCGCCGATCGGCAACAAGTTCCACGGCGTCGCGTCGCTGGGCCCGGAGAGCCGCCCGAACGCCGCCACCGGCGACTACCACCGCACCGTGCACTTCCGCTTCGACGCGTGAGGCATCTCGAGCGGACCACAGCGAAAGGTCTTGAGAATGACCCCCTTGAACTCCCGCCGGCGTGTCCTGGGCGCGGTTTTCGCGGCCGTCGCCGCGGTGACGGCGGTCGTGCCCGCTGCCGCCGCGGCGGCTCCCGGTGCGACCGTGGTCGGCGTGGCGTCCGGGCGGTGCCTGGACGTCGTCGGCAACGGCACCGCGCCGAAGACCCGGGTGAACATCTACGACTGCAACGGCCAAGCCAACCAGGCGTGGACGTTCACGGCGGCGGGTGAACTGCGGGTGTACGACCCCGCGATGTGCCTGGACGTCGCCGGCGCGAGCACCACGTCCCCCGCCGACGCGCAGATCTACCCCTGCAACGGCGGCGCCAACCAGAAGTGGCGGGTCAACGCCGACGGCACCATCACCGGCGTCCAGTCCGGCCTCTGCCTGGACGTCACCGGCGCGGGGACCGCGAACAGCACCCTGGTCGGCTTGTACACCTGCACCGGGGGAGGCAACCAGAAGTGGCGGACCTCCCTCGGCGCCGACACCCAGCCGCCGAGCGTGCCGGGCAACCCACGGGTGAGCGACCTGGTCTGCGACGCGGTGACGTTCTCGTGGAACGCCGCCACCGACAACGTGGGCGTCGCGTTCTACGACGTCTACCACGACGGCCAGTCGATGAAGTCGGTGAGCGGGAGCACGCTGTCGACGAGCCTCACGGTCGTCGCCGGTGCGACCTGGGGCCTGTACGTCAACGCCCGCGACGCCGCGGGCAACGTCTCCCAGGCCAGCACCACGGTCTCGATCACGCCCCCGCAGTGCCGGCCGGACACCCAGGCACCGAGCGCGCCCACGCAGCTGACCGGCGCCGCATCCGGCACCACGGTGACCCTGAACTGGGCCGCGGCCACGGACAACATCGGCGTCCGGGCTTATGACGTCTACCGGGGCGGCACGAAGGTCGGTGCCGTCACCGGGACCGCCACCGCGCCGCCCGCGACGACCTTCGTCGACAGTGGCTTGGCCGCGAACACGAGCTACACGTACTACGTCGTGGCGCGGGACGCGCAGGCGAACGTGTCGCCGCACAGTGCGACCACGACCGTGACCACCGGCGCGGCCTGCGGCGACTCCGTGTGCGCGGTGACGCAGATCGCCACCGACACGGATATCCCGTGGGGCCTGGTGACGTTGCCGGACGGCACGATCCTCTACACCCGGCGCGACGCCCACGACATCGTCCACCTGAACCCCGCCACCGGCGCCAAGACCAGCGTGGGCACGGTTCCCGGCGTGGACAACACCGACGGCGAGGGCGGCCTGCTCGGCCTCGCCATCTCGGCCGGCTTCGCCGGCGACCACTGGCTCTACATCATGCACACCTCGCCGACCGACAACCGGATCGTGCGGATCAAGCTGGAGAACGACCGGCTCAGCACGGCCACCGAACAGGTACTGGTCAGCGGGTTGCTGCGCAACAAGTACCACAACGGCGGCCGGCTGCGCTTCGGGCCCGACGGCAAGCTCTACGCCACCACCGGTGACGCCCAGAACGGCAACAACGCGCAGAACACCGCCGGCCTCAACGGCAAGGTCCTGCGCATCAACCCGGACGGCACCGTGCCTGCGGACAACCCCTTCGGCAACTACGTGTGGAGCTACGGCCACCGCAACCCGCAGGGTCTCGCGTTCGACTCCCGAGGACGGTTGTGGGAACAGGAGTTCGGCGACGGAACCATGGACGAGACCAACCTGATCACCAAGGGCGGCAACTACGGCTGGCCGGCGTGTGAAGGCACGTCCGGAACGTGCGGCACCGCGGGCTTCATCGCACCCAAGCACACCTATCCCACGGCGGATGGTTCCTGCTCCGGCATCGCCATCGTCCGCGACGTGCTCTACGTCGCCTGCGAACGCGGGACCCGGATGTACCGCGAAGTGATCAGCGGCAGCGACCTGACCGACGTCCAGGCGTACTTCAACGGCACCTACGGACGGTTGCGCACCGTGGAACCCGCACCCGACGGCGGTCTCTGGCTGACCACCACCAACAACGGCGACAAGGACAGCACTCCCGACAACAGCAACGAGAAGATCTTCCACGTCGCACTGGGTGGGTAGCCGCGCTCACCGGCGGGGTTCAGGCGTTGACGTACGCGAGCACGGCCAGCACCCGCCGGTGGCCGCTGTCGCTCGTGGGCAGGCCGAGCTTGCGGAAGATGTTGCCGATGTGCTTGTTCACCGCGCGCTCGGTGACGACCAGTTCCGCGGCGATCGTGAGGTTGTCGTGGCCTTGGGCCATGAGGTGCAGCACCTCCTGCTCGCGCGCGGTGAGGCTCTGCAGCGGGTCGCGCTTGTTCATCAGCTGCGAGACGACCTCGGGATCGAGGGCCGCGCCCCCGGCCGCGACGCGGTCGAGCGCGTCCAGGAACTCCTCGACCCGGCCGACCCGGTCCTTCAGCAGGTAGCCGGTGCCGGCCGCGCCCGTCTCCAGCAGCTCTTTGGCGTAGGCCTGCTCGACGTACTGGGACAGCACCAGCACCGGCAGTCCCGGCAGGTGCTCGCGGGCCTCGATCGCCGCGCGCAGCCCCTCGTCGCGGAAGGTCGGCGGCAGCCGGACGTCGAGCACCGCGATGTCCGGCCGGTGCTCCAGCAGCGCCGGCAGGATCTCCGGGCCGCTGGCCGCGATCCCGGCGATCTCGTGTCCCGCGCTCTTGACCAGCAGCGAGATCCCCTCGCGCAGGAGGGCGTTGTCCTCGGCGAGCACTATCCGCATGGCAGCAGTACCTCGATCGTCGTTCCTTCGTTCACCGGACTGTCGATCCGCGCGGTGCCGTCGAGCGCCGCGACCCGGTGCCGGATGCCGGACAGCCCGCTTCCACCATCGGCATCGGCGCCGCCCTGGCCGTCGTCGCGCACGGTCACCCGCAGGTTCTTCCCGTCCCCGTCGAGCGCCACCTCGGCGTGCTCGGCGGTGCTGTGCTTGGTGACGTTGGTCAGCGATTCGGCGATGACGAAGTAGGCCGCCGCCTCGATCGCCGCCGGCGGCCGCGGCAGGTCGTCGGGGACGCGCACGGTCACCGGGATGCGCTGGCCGCCCGCCAGCGCGTGCACGGCGCCGGCGAGGCCGCGGTCGGCGAGGATCGGCGGGTAGATGCCGCGGATGATGCTGCGCAGGTTGCCCAGCGAGTCTTCGATGCCCGTCCTGGCGTCCTGCAGCAGCGCAGCGGCGGGGCTGTCCGGCTCGGCCGCCAGGGCGCGCGCGGCGAGCCCGAGGCGCACCGAGACCGCGACCAGCTGCGCCTGGATGCCGTCGTGCAGATCACGCTCGATGCGGCGGAGCTCGGCGCCGTGCGATTCCAGCGCTTCGGCCCGCGTTTCGGTGAGCCGCTCGACCTGCCGGGCCAGCAGCTCGGCCTCGTTCGGCCCGAGCAGCGACCGCGCGAGCCGGAGCTGGCCGCTCGCGATCACCGGTACCAGCCACACCACCGCGGCGGCGTAGAGCGCGGCCTGCAGCAGCGGCAGGGTGAGGGCCTGCGGCCACGTCCGGATGACGACGTACATCCCGGTGAAGCTTTCCGGCGGGAACAGCCACCAGTACAGGGGCATGGTCGCGCTCGCCACGATCGCGGGCCACAGCGTGATGCCCAGCAGGCCGAGGAACGTGCCCGCGAACCCGTGCACCACCATCCACAGCAGAGCTCGCCAGGTCGCTGGGTCCCACAGCGCACGCACCCGGCCACCGCTCTCGGCGTGGGCGGCCTCCGGCAGGGAATACCCCAGGTGCCGCCCGGCGCGCTCGCGCTCCAGCCCGGCCAGGACGCGCACCGGCTTCAGCACCGCCGGCCCGAACGGCAGCAGCACCACCAGCAACGGCAGGACGAGCACGCCGGCCAGCGCGGGCAACGCCGTTTGCAGGCCCGACGCGAGCACCGCGGTGGCGGCGGTGCTGCGTTTGATCGCTGTCCTCATCGCCGCTCCCCGGGGCCTGCGGTCCTGCCAGGACTCTACTGAACCCGCCGGCGGGGTGTAGCTGGCTACACCACCGGTCCGGGTGCAGAGGCCAGTGTGCCGTGCCCTTCCCGCCCCTAGCGTCGGAGTCACCGGAAAGCAGGGGGAGGACACCAGCGATGACAGCAGTCGCGAACGGCGCAGAGCAGGAACGTGCTCTGGCCCGGCCCGGACGGGCCCATGACCGCCGTGAAGCTACCTGCTGGACGCGTTGACGGTCGAGCAGAACGTCGTGCTCCGCTGCGGCTGGGCAACCGCTGCCCGGAACCGCGCTGCCCCTGCTCTACGCCGGGTTCCTCGCGGCCGCCGTCGCGGCCATGCGCGTCGGCGACCGACTGTCCACTTGAGAAAGGACCATCATGGCTGTTCCGCAGCGAATCGCGCCGCACGGCGGAATCCGCGGCTTGATCGCCCGGTACCCGCTCGTCAGCTTCTTCACCCTCGCGTTCGCGCTGAGCTGGATCGCGTGGACGCCGTACGTGCTGGGCATGAACGGTCTCGGCCTGGAACCGGAGATCGACTTCCCGAAGATCATGGGCACGACCCAGCTGCTCGGCGTGCTGCCCGGCGCCTACCTCGGCCCGATCCTCGCGGCGTTCCTCGTCACCGCGGCCGCCGAGGGCCGGCCGGGCCTGCGGCGCTGGGCCGGCCGGCTGCTGAAGTGGAACGTGAACTGGCGCTGGTACGTGGGAGCGATCCTCGGCGTCCCGGCGGCGATGATCTTGACCGGGGTGGCTCTGAGCGGCGGCGACATCCACCTCCCGGGCGCGGCGGTGTTCGTGGCCCTGCTCCCCGGCCTGGCGTTCCAGATGGTGACGACGGGTCTCGCGGAAGAGCCCGGCTGGCGCGACTTCGCCCTGCCATACCTGCAGCCGAAGTTCGGCCCGCTGCGCGGCACGCTGATCCTGGGTCCGTTGTGGGGTCTGTGGCACCTGCCGCTGTTCTTTTCGGAGTGGGGCCAATGGCCGGACGTAACGGTCTGGACCATCGTCAAGTTCATCGCCACGACAACGCTGTTCAGCATTGTGATGACGTGGGTGTTCAACCGCAGCGGCCAGAGCCTGCCGATCGCGATGCTGGTGCACACGAGCGTGAACAACACCATCTCGATCGCATGGGCGGACCTCTTCCCCAGTGCGACAACCGACGACGTCGCGTGGGTGTTCCTGCTCGCGTCGGCGCTGGCGGCTGCGGTGGTCCTCATCGCGACCCGGGGTCGTCTGGGCTACCGAGGCGACGAGATCGTCACAACGGCACCGCCGGTCACGGCGCCGCCTGTGCGTAGTTGACGCCATCCCGTGTCGGATCACGGCCAAAGGGGTGAACACCGTCGGCCGACCGAGGGCCTATCCACCCCGGCCCCCGCCGGCCGGGTGGCCTGCGGAGGTCGGGGTGGTCGAGCTGTGGTTGTTACAGCGGCAGGAGGGGGAGCAGGACGGCGCCGGCGGCGCTGGTGATGGCGACTACGGCGCCGTTGACGATGCCGACGACGGAGTCGAGCAGGCCGCCGATGATGACGATTCCCATGATGGGTTCTCCTTTGTGTTGGGTTGGATCCGTTTGCGGGCCGCGGGGTTCGGCGCGGTGGTCAGCCGGTGCAGTTGGGGACGGCGGGGACGCTGCCGACGCAGTTGTTGGGGGTGTTGGCGGTGATGGGGGCGTTGGTGGTGGTCATGGTGCCGCCTTG
>NZ_JBHVXZ010000182.1:0-14052 GCF_042881395.1 Amycolatopsis sp. NPDC058278
GATGCGACGAGCGCGGTGCCGGGCGAGCTCAGCTCGGCGGAGAGAACGGCGGCGGTTTCGGCCGGCCCGAGGGCCGGGTCGAGGTCGACGGTGCCCGCATCGAGGTTCAGGTGTTCTTGGTTGGCGACCACCGGCAGCACGGCCACCGCCGCCTGCGCCGGGCGCACCCGGCCGGCCCGCGCGGCCGGAGCCTGCGGGCGCACCGGGCCCGGGATGGCCGAGCCCGCGTCGGCGACTTCCGCCCGGCCGCCGGCCCCCGCGGGCCGGGCCGGCGGGCAGACCCGGCCGGGCGTGGCTGCTCCGGCTGCTTCGGCTTCTGTGGCGGCCGGGGCAGCGAGCGGGCGCTCCAGTCCGGGCGCGTCTGCTCCGGCATCTGCAGCGGTCGCCCCGGCGGGTCGGCCCGCCGGGCTGGGGGTGCCTGCTTCGGCTTCTGTGGCGGCCGCCCCGGCGAGCGGGCGCGTCGGGTTGGGGGTGCCTGCGGCGGCCGCCCCGGCGGCCCGGCCCGCCGAGGCGGGCTCGGCCGCTTGCCCCGCGCCGATCGGCGGCGTGGTCCCGGCCGCCTGGCCCGCGCGGGTGGCCACCAGCACCCGCACCGCGCGGGACCCGTCGCCCGCCGCCGTGGCCAGGGTGCGGGAGACCGCGTGCACCGCCGCCACGTCGTCGTCGACGTCGAGCACCGACAGGTCGACCACCGTGTCCGCTTCGGCGGGCGTGACCACCTCGCCGAGCAGGGCGGTGAGCGCGGCGGCGACGCCACCGGAGTCCGGCAGGATCGCGACCCGGCCCACGGTCCCGGCCCCGGGGGCCGGCTGGGGGCGCCACGACGGCGTCAGCAGCTGCACGTGCTCGTCGGGTTCGGCGGCCAGGCGCGGGACCTCCGGGGTGACCGTCCCCGGCGCGTCGATCCAGTAGCGCGAGCGCTGGAACGGGTAACCCGGCAGGCCCACGCGCCGCGCGGCACGACCGCCGCGGACGCCGGTCCAGTCGAGGTCCACCCCGGCCAGCCACAGCCGCCCGGCCGCTTCGGCCAGCGCCGAGGTCGCCGGCACCGGGTCGTCGGCCCCCGGCAGCGTGGGGATCACCGCGGCCCAGCGCTTCGGCGCGCACGCCCGGTGCCCGCGCACCATCGCGCCCAGCGAGCGGCCCGGGCCGAGCTCCAGCAGCACCAGGTCCTCGTCGGCCAGCAGGGTGGCCAGCGCGTCGTCGAACCGGACCGGGGCGCACAGGTGCTCGGCCCAGTACGCCGGGTCGGTCGCCTGCGCGTCGGTGACCAGCTCACCGGTCACGTTGGAGACATACGGGACGGCGGGCGCGGAAAGCGTGACGTGAGCGGCAACCCACGCGGTCAGCTCGTCGCGCAGACCGGCGAGCTGCCGGGAGTGGAAGGCGTGCGTCGTGGCCAGTGGCCGGCACGGCACGTCTTCGGCCGCCAGCGACGCGCTCAGCCCGGAGATCGCCTCGGCGGTGCCGGACACGACGGTGAGCCGCGGTCCGTTCAGCGCCGCGATGTCGAGGTCCGTGCCCGCGATCCGGGCGCGCACGTCGTCGGCGGGCAGCGGCACGGCCGCCATCGCCCCACCGGGCAGGGCGGCGATCAGCTTCGCCCGGTGCGCCACCAGCGCCAGGGCGTCCTCGAGCGAAAGCACCCCGGCCAGGCACGCGGCCACGTACTCGCCGAGGCTGTAGCCGGCCAGCACGGACGGCTCGACACCCCACGAGCGCACCAGCTGCGCGAGTGCGTACTCGACGGCGAACAGCGCCGGGTGCAGGACTTCGGTGCGATCGCCCGCGCGCTCGCCGCCGCCGGTGCGGCCCAGCAGCGCGGCCAGCCCGCCGGAGCCTTCCCGCTCGCCGAGCACCTCGTCCAGCACGGACGTGTCCAGCAGCGCGCGGCAGCGGTCCAGCTCGGCCCGGAACACCGGCGCCGTCTCGTACAGCTCGGCGGCCAGGCCCGGGTACTGCTCGCCGGTGCCCGCGATGAGGAACCCGACACGACGACCCGTGCCGGCGTCGCTCGAAGCCGACACGACCCCTTCGCGCAGCGATCGCGCCGCCCCGGCCGCCGAACCGGCGACCAGCATCCGCCGGTGCCCGAACGTCGTTCGTCCACTTTGGAGTGTGTGGGCGACGTCGGCGAGCGCGTCGCCGGAGTCGGCCAGGTGCGCGGCGAGGTTCGCGGTGGCCGCGTCCGCGGCGGCGGCCGACCGGGCCGACCACACCAGCAGTTCCGGGCCGCCCGTGGCTTCGGCGGCCACCGGCAGCGGTGCCTCCTCCAGCACGACGTGGGCGTTCGTGCCGCCGATGCCGAACGCGCTGACGCCGGCGCGGCGCGGCGTGTCCGTGCGCGGCCACGGAGTGCGCTCGGTGACCACGGTCAGCTCGGCGCCGCCCGCGGTCAGCTGTGGGTTGGGGGTGCCGAGGTTGCGCGTCGGCGGGATCTCCTCGTGGTGGAGCGCGAGCGCGGCCTTGATCAGGTTCGTCACGCCGGCGGCGCGGTCGAGGTGCCCGACGTTGGTCTTCACCGACCCGATGCGCAGTGACCGGCCCGCGAAGACCTGCTGCAGCGCGGCGAGCTCGGCGGCGTCGCCGAGTGCGGTGCCGGTGCCGTGCGCCTCGACGTACCCGATGTCCGCGGGCTCCAGCCCGGCGGCGGCGAGCGCCTCGGCGATCACCGTGGCCTGGCCCTCGACGCCGGGCGCGGTGAAGCCGACCTTGCGGCCGGCGTCGTTGTTGACCGCCCAGCCGCGCAGCACCGCGTACACCCGGTCGCCGTCGGCGAGCGCGTCCTCCAGCCGGCGCAGCGCGACCACGCCGACGCCGCCGCCGAGCGGGGCGCCCAGGCCCGCGGCGTCGAACGCGCGGCACTCGCCGTCCGGCGGCGCGATACCGCCCTGCTGGTAGAGGTAGCCGACGCGGTGCGGCACCCCGATCGACACGCCACCGGCCAGTGCGACGTCGCATTCGAAGTTCGCCAGGCTGCTCGCCGCGACGCACACCGCGACCAGCGACGTCGAGCAGGCGCTCTGGATGCTGAACGCGGGGCCGGACAGGCCGAGGGTGTGCGAGACCCGGGTGGCCAGGGTGTCCTTGTCGTTGCCGAGGGCGATGGCGATCTCGCCCATCTCGCGGGCCGCGTCCGCCGGGGTGAGGTTGTGGGTCAGGTAGGTGCTCCACGCGCAGCCGGCGAACACCCCGATCGCGCCGTCGAACCGCACCGGGTCGCACGCCGCGTCCTCCAGGGCGTGCTGGCTGTGCTCCAGGAAGAGCCGGTGCTGCGGGTCGAGGATCTGGGCTTCCTTCGGGTTGATCCCGAAGAAGCCCGCGTCGAACTCCTCGACGCCGGTGACGACGGCGCCCGCCTTGACGTAGGCCGGATCGCCGAGCCGGTCGGCCGGCACACCCGCGGCGAGGAGTTCCTCGTCGGTGAAGCGGGTGATGCCGGAGCGGCCGGCGCGGACGGTTTCCCAGAGGGCGCCGACGTCGTCGGCGCCCGGGAAGCGGCCGGCCATGCCGACCACGGCGATGTCCGTGGGGGAGAGCTCGCTGCTGGTGTCGGTCACGGTGTCCCTCATTTCCGGGTGCCGGCCAGGCGGCGCCGCTGGCCGCGCGCCGAGCCGGTGGTCGCCGCCCGCGGGGCGGGGGAGTCGGTGTCGGTCAGGGCGGCGGCGAAGGTGGCCACGGTGGGGTGGCCGAAGAGGACGGCGGGGGCGATCCGGCGGCCAAGACGCTTTTCCAGCGCCGCCACCATGGCCATGCCGACCAGCGAGTTGCCGCCGAGGTCGAAGAACGGGTCGTGCACGCCCACCGCGTCGATGCCCAGGAACTCGCCCCAGACACCGGCGATGTCCGTCTCGAGCTCGCCACGCGGGGCGGCGTACTCGGTGCGCAACGGCGGCCGCGGGTAGCGCGTGACCGGCGCCGGGGCCGCTTCGAGCAGCCCGCCGAGGTCGTTGAGGGCGGCCAGCTCGCGACGGGCCGCCGGCAGGTCCTGGCGCAGGGCCACGACCGTGCCGCGGACGCCGTTGCCGACGAGCTTGTCGAGCAGCGCGCACCCGGCCTCGGCGGTGAAGCCGTAGCGGCGGCGGTAGGCCAGGCGGGCTTCGCCGGTGGCTGCGTCGGCCCAGGCGTCGTGCTGCCAGTGCCCCCAGGCGACGGTCACCACCTGGGTGTCCGCTGTGGACAGTGCGGCGCCGTGGGCGTCGAGGACGCTGTTGGCCGCGCAGTAGTCGGCTTCGCCGATGCCGCCGACGACCGTGACGATCGAGGAGAACAGGACCAGGCGCCGGGGTCGTGCTTCCAGGAGCGGGCCGATCGCCTGGACCTTCGGCGCGAGCGTCCGGTGCATCTCCTCGGCGGTCCGGCGCTGGGCCAGCCCACCGCCCGGCAGGCCCGCGGCGTGCACGATCGAGTCGAGCTCGCCGAACCGCGTCCTGGCTTCCGCCAGCGCCGCCCGCAGCTGCTCCGGAACGCCCGCGTCGGCCTTGATGAGCACCACCTCGGCGCCGCTCAGCTCGGCCAGGCCGGCCTGGTCCGCTTCGCCGGTGCGGCTGATCAGGGCGAGCTTGCGGGCGCCGCGGCGGACGAGGTGCTTCGCGACGATCAGGCCGAGCCCCCGGGTGCCGCCGGTGATCACGTGCGTGCCGCCCCAGTCCGGCGTGGCCTCGTCGAGGGTGATCTCGGTGTACTCCTGGAGGCGACGGCGTCCGCCGCGCCAGCCGGCGAGCACCGGTTCGCCGGCAGGGTCGTCGGGCCACGGGCGGGCCAGTTCGTCGAGGAGGTGCGTGGCCGGCGTGCCGGGTTCGACGTCGACGCCGCGCCACCGCAGGCCCGGGTACTCGGCCCGGACGCCGCGGCCGAGGCCGTGCACCAGGGCGGCGTCCGGGGCGGCCAGGTCGCCGCCGGTGATCTCGGCCGCGCCGGTGGTGACGGTCAGGAGCCGGACGTCGTGGCCGTCCAGGGCCTGGACGGTCCGGAGGAGGTCGTCGAAGCCGCCGTCGTGCACGACGTGCAGGGGCTGGGGGAGCGTGGCCGGATCGGTGCCGACGGTCATCCCCGCTCGCACAGCCAGCGTGGCGAGTTCGCCGTTGGTGGTGATCAGCGAGCCCTGCGGCGTCGTCGTGGGGCGGGTGGGGTCGAGGCGCCACACCGGTGCGTAGAGCCGGCCGGCGTCTTCGACCGGTTCGGGGGCTTTCCGCGTCGCCTGCGGCCAGAACTTCGTGCGCTGGAAGGGGTAGCCGGGCAGGCTCACGGTGCGGCCGTCCCCGCGCAGGGCGGTGAAGTCGACCGCGACGCCCAGTTCCCACAGCCGCGCGAGGGTGTCCAGCAGCGCGGTGCCTTCGGCGGGGCGGTCCTCGACGGGCCACGGCGCGGGCAGGGTGCCGAGCACGGCGGGGCGGGCGCCGGCCTGGTTCTGGCGGACCAGGCCGCCCAGCGTCTGCCCCGGGCCGAGTTCCACGTAGACGTCGACGTCCTCGCCGGCGCAGTGGTGGACGCCGTCGGCGAAGCGCACCGGACGGCAGAGGTGCCCGGCCCAGTACTGCGGGTCGATCGCCTCGGCGTCGGTGAGCGCGGTGCCGGTCGCGTTCGAGACGAGGGGGATCCGCGGTGCCTGCCGGGGCACCGACGCGACCAGCTCGGCGAGTTCCGCGCGGGCGGGTTCCAGCAGCGTGGAGTGGAACGGGTGGGCCGAGCGCAGGACCCGCGCGGCGAGTCCGGCTTCCTTGAGCTGCGCGGCCACGGCTTCGACGTCGGCCGGCGATCCACTGAGGACGGTCATCTGCGGGCCGTTCAGCGCGGCCACGTCGACTCGCATCGGGCTGAGCGCTTCGGCGATCCGGCTCGCCGAGGCGGCGACAGCGAGCATCCGGCCCGCCGGCGCGCGCCCGATCAGCCGGGCCCGCCCGGTGACGACGTGCAGCGCGTCGCCGAGGGTGAACACCCCGGCGAGACAGGCGGCGACGTACTCGCCGAGGCTGTAGCCGACGAGCAGGTCCGGCCGGACGCCCCGGTCGGCGAGCAGCCGGGCGAGCGCGTACTCGACGGTGAAGAGGAGGGGGTGCGCGACCTCGGCGCGGTCGAGGAGTTCATCCGCCTGGCCGGCCCCGAAGAACGACGCCTCGACGGCTCGCGGTTCCGCGAAGAAGGCGCCCCGCAGGTCGACCCCGCACCGCTCGGCGGCGATGGCGCAACAGTCGTCGACGGCCTGGGCGAAAACGGGCTCGTCGCGGTAGAGCTGGGTGGCCAGGCCGCGGTACTGGTCCCCCACGCCGGGGAGGAGGAAGGCGATCTTCGGCGAGCCGGGCTTGCGGTGCACGCCGGGCGCGTGGGCGGCGGAGGCCAGCTGCCGGACGGCATCCTCGAGACTGGTGGCGACCACGGCCCGGCGGTGGTCGAGGGGGGCGCGGCCTTCGCGCAGGGTGTGCGCGAGGTCGGCCAGGGTCAGGTTCGCGGCCGGGGTCGCCGGCGTATCCGGACGGTCGGTCGGCGTGCTTGCGGAGTCGGTTGGCGTACCCGGAAGGTCGGCTCGCGTGCCTGGGGAGTCAGTTGGCGTGATGGGGAGGTCGACACCCGTGATTGGAAGGTCGACTCGCGTGATTGGAAGGTCGACTCGCGTGATTGGACGGTCAACACCCGTGATTGGAAGGTCGACACTCGTGATTGGAAGGTCGACTCGCGTGATCGGAGCCGTATCTCGCGTGATTGGAGCCGTGTCTCGCGTGATTGGAGGCGTGTCTCGCGTGATTGGAGGCGTGTCTCGCGAGATTGGAGGCGTATCTCGCGTGATTGGAGGCGTAACTCGGGTGGTTGGTGTGGTGATCTGGGCGAGGCGGGTGAGCTGCGCGCGTAGCGCGGCTTCCGACGCGGCCGAGACCGGGATCAGCTCGGCCGTCGGCTTCGCCGCCTCGGGGCGGGGCCCGGCCGGGGGTGCGGCCTCCAGGACCAGGTGGGCGTTCGTTCCCGACCAGCCGAACGAACTGACCCCCGCCACCGCCGGGCGCCCGTGGTCCGGCAGCGAAGCCGGCCCCGTGGACGGCCGGACCGCCTCGTTCGCCAGCACCTGCTCCGCCGGGTCGCTCAGGTGCAGGTTGGCCGGTATTTCGCCGTTCTCCAGCACCAGGACCGTCTTGATCAGCCCGGCGATCCCGGCCGCCGTGTGGGTGTGGCCGATGTTGGTCTTCACCGCGCCCACCGTCAGCGGGCGGCCGGCCGGGCGGTCGCCGAACACGTCGCCCAGGGCGCCCAGCTCGATCTCGTCGCCCAGCGGGGTTCCCGAGCCGTGCGCTTCCAGGAAGTCGACGTCGCCGGGTGCAGCACCCGCGTCGGCCAGTGCCCGGCGGATCACCTCGACCTGGGCGCCGCGGTTGGGGGCCGTCAGGCCGTTGCTGCGGCCGTCCTGGTTGACCGCCGAGCCGCGGATCACCGCCCGGATGCGGTGGCCGTCGCGCACGGCATCCGACAGCCGCGCCAGCACCACCATCCCGCCGCCCTCGCCCATCATGTAGCCGTCCGCGCTCGTGTCGAACGTGTGGCAGCGGTCGGTCGGCGACAGCAGCGCGTTGCGGCTGCTGTAGACGTACAGGAACGGGTGCAACGCCAGGAATCCGCCGCCGGCCAGCGCGTAGTCGCACTCGCCCGCCCGCAGCGCGCGGGCCGCGAGGTGCACCGCGACCAGCGTCGACGAACACGCGGTGTCCAGCGAGAACGCGGGGCCGCGCAGGTCGAAGTGGTAGGCCAGCCGCCCGGCGACGACGCTGGCGAGGCTGCCCTGGCCCATGTACGGGTCGGCGTACACGCCGGTGCCTTCGCGCTCCGCCTCCACCTGGCCGTACTGGAACGCGTCGGAGAAGCCGAGGAGCACGCCCGTACGGCTGCCCGCCAGCCGCGGCGCCGGGGTGCCGGCGTCGTCCATCGCCTCCCACGCCAGCTCCATCAGCAGGCGCTGCTGCGGGTCCATCCGCAGCGCTTCCTGCGGGGCGTAACCGAAGAACCCGGCGTCCCAGCCGTCCACTTCGGACAGGAAGGCGCCGCGGCGACGGGTGCCGCCGGTGTCGGGCAGGTGGTCGAACCGGCCGGCGGGCACCTCGCCGACTTCGGCGGCGCGGCCTTCGCGCAGCAGCCGCCAATACGATTCGACGTCCGGGGCGCCGGGGAACCGGCACGACATGCCGATCACGGCGATGGGCTCGCTCTCGCGGGCCTCGTACTCGGCCAGCCGGCGGCGCGCGCCCGCGAGCTCGACCGTCGCCCGCTTCAGGTAGTCGCGAAGCTTTTCTTCGCCGGTCATAACCGAACCCCTATCCGTTCGCAAAAGGTCAGAGCTTGTCGATGAAGGCGAAGAGCTCGTCGTCCGAGGCGAGCCCGAGCGCCGGTTCGGCGGCGTCGCCCAGCCCGTCCAGGGCCTCCCGCAGCACCTCCGCCACCCGGACGCGCTCCTCGGCGCCCGCGCCGGGCAGGACTTCGCCGAGCGCCTCGCGCAGCCGCTGCACGGGGTCCGGCGGCGGGGGAAGCAGCTCGCCGAGCAGGTGCGCGGCCAGCAGTTCGACGGTCGGGTGGTTGAACAGCAGCGACGCGGGCAGCCGCAGCCCGGTCCCGGCCGCGATGCGGTTGCGCAGCTCCACCGACGTCAGCGAGTCGATCCCCAGCTCGCTGAACGGCTTCGCGAGCTCGACCGACGCCGGTGACCGGTGCCCGAGCGCCGTGGCGACCTCGGTGCGGACGAAACCGGTGACCGTCGCGGCGGCCGTTTCCCGGTCCAGCCCGGCGAGCTGCCCGGCCAGGCCGGGCGTGGCCGCCGGTCCGGCTTCGACGGCGCGGGCGCGGCGCAACGGGACCAGGCCCCGCAGTACAGCGGGAACCTCGTCGGCCGCGCGGAGCGCCGCGGTGTCCCAAGCGGACGCCACCACCGTGCCGGACAGCCCGAGCGCGGCGTCGAACGCGGCAAGCCCCTGCGCCTCGGTGATCGGCCGGACGCCGGTGAGGCGCGCGCGGTCCGTCGAGCTCATCGCGGCGGTCATGCCGGTGGTCGTGTCCCACAGGCCCCACGCGATCGACACGCCCGGCAGCCCGCGCGCGGCCCGGTGCTCCGCCAGCGCGTCGAGGGACGCGTTCGCGGCGGCGTAGTTCGCCTGGCCGCGGTTGCCGAGCACCCCGGCGATCGAGGAGAACAGCACGAACGCCGCGAGGGGCTGGTCTTCGGTGAGCTCGTGCAGCAGCCAGGCGGCGTCGCGCTTGGGGCGCAGCACGGTGTCCAATTGCGCCCGCGTGAGCCCGGTGACGGTCGAGTCGTCGAGAACCCCGGCCGCGTGGACGACCCCGGTGAGCGTTTCGCCGGCCAGCACCGCCGCCACCGCGGCCCGGTCGGCGACGTCGGCCGCGACGACCCGGACACGGGCGTCCAGACCGGCCAGCCGGGCCGGGACGGCGCCGCCGCGGCGCGAAACCAGCAGCAGGTCACGGACGCCGTGCCCGGTCACGAGCCGTTCGGCGACGAGGGCACCGAGCCCGCCCGTGCCGCCGGTGACCAGCACGGTGCCGGTCCCGAAGTCCACTGTGGCGGGTTCCGCCGCGCACCGGGCCAGCCGGGGCACGAGCACCACGCCGTCGCGCACGGCGAACTGCGGCTCGCCGGCGTCGAGTGCGGCGGAAAGGGGGGCGCCGGGCCGGGCGCCCGCGAGGGCGAACCGGCCGGGGTGCTCGGCGATCGCCGACCGCACCAGACCCCACACCGGTGCGCCTTCGGGCGAGCCCGGGTCCTGCAGGAACACCAGCTTCGAGCCGTCGCAGCGCTCGTCGAGCAGCCAGCGCTGCACCAGGTTCAGCACCGCGGGCAGCTCGTGCGCGGTGGTGAGCACGACGGGCGGGACGACCTCGGGCAGCTCCGTGCCGATCACGGTCCACTCCCGGTCCGTGCCGTCACCCACCGAGGCCGGTGTCCATTCCACGCGGTAGAGCTCGGCGGTCACCGTTGTTTCGGCGGCGGGCCGCAGCAGCAGTGATTCGACGCCCCCGAGCGGGGTGCCGGCGGTGTCGTAGAGGGTGACTTCGACGCCGGTGGTCGCGGAGCCGGACAGCCGGGCCCGTACCGAGCCCGGCAGGGGCGAGGTGACCCGCAGGCCGCCGAAGGAGAACGGGAGGAGCAGCTCGGTGCCGTCGAGCACGAGCGCGTGCAGCACCGCGTCGAGCACCGCGGGGTGGGCGGTGAACTCGCCGTCGGCGGGCAGCTCCACCTCGACGTACCGGTCGTCGCCGGCGCGCCACAGCGCGGTGAGCCCTCGGAACGCCGGCCCGTACTCGTAGCCGCGTTCGGCCAGCCGCGCGTAGGCGCCGTCGAGGTCGACCGGCTCCGCCCCGGCGGGCGGCCAGACCGGCAGGGGAGTGACCGGAGACCGCTCCGGGCTCACCGTCCCGGTCGCGTGCCGCGTCCACGGCCCGTCGCCGAGTCGCGAGTGGACGGTCAGCGGACGCCGGCCGCGGTCGTCCGCGCCGCCGAGGCCGACCTGGACTTCGACGGCGCCCGACGCGGGCAGCGCCAGCGGCGCTTCGAGCGTGAGGTCTTCGACGCTCCCGCACCCGGGCGCCGCTTCGAGCGCCAGCTCGGCGAACCCGGTGCCCGGGAACAGGACCGTGCCGCGGACCGAGTGCCCGGTCAGCCACGGCAGCGAAGTGCGCGAAATCCGCCCGGTGGCGACGAACCCGTCGCCGTCGGCGACCGGGGTGGGGGCGCCGAGCAGGCCACCGGAACGGCCGGTGAGCCAGTAGCGCTGCCGGTCGAACGCCGAGGTCGGCACGTCCGGGTGGCGGGTGACCGGGCCGAGCAGCCGCGGCCAGTCGACTCCGGCGCCCCGCACGTGCGCCGCGGCGAGGGCGAGCAGGAACCGCCGGCGCCCGCCTTCCCCGCGGCGCAGCGTGCCCACGGCGGTGCCGTCGATGCCCGCGTCGGCCAGGATCTCCTGCACCGCGCCGGCGAGGATGGGGTGCGGGCTGACCTCGACGAACAGCGGCCGCCGGTAGCCGGCGAAGGCGCGCACGGCGGCGTCGAAGCGGACCGGCTCGGCCAGGTTGCGGTACCAGTAGCCCGCGGTCAGCTCCGAGCCCGGCAGGAAGCCGCCGGTGCAGGAGGAGCAGATCGTGGTCGCGGTGTCGGCGGGCGCCAGGTCGCCGATTTCGGCGAGCAGGGCGTCGCGGACCGCCTCGACGTGCGGGGTGTGCGCGGCGTACGCCACCGGCGTGCGCCGGATCTGGACATCCGCGCAGGCGGCCGCGAACTCCTCGATCGCGGCCAGCTCGCCGCCGACCACGGTGCCCACCGGGCCGTTGTCCACGGCCGGCCACAGCCGCCCGGCCCACGGTGCCAGGCGCTCCGTTACCTGCGCCACGGGCAGGCCGACGGCGAGGATCCCGCCGGTGCCGTCCAGTTCGGCGGTGAGCAGCTGGCTGCGCACGGCGATGATCCGGGCGGCGTCGGCGAGCGGCAGCGCCCCGGCGACGACGGCCGCGGCCAGCTCGCCTTGGGAGTGGCCGACCACCGCGGCCGGGGCGACCCCGGCGGCCTGCCACAGTCCGGCGAGGGCGACCATGACGGCGAACAGCACCGGCTGCACGACCTCGGTCCCCACCAGGTCCGGCGCCCCTTCGGCGCCGGTGAGCACGTCGAGCACCGACCAGCCGGTGTGCGGCCGCAGCGCCTCGGCGGCGTCGGTGAGCAGCCGCGCGAACCCGGCGTCCGCGGCGACCAGCTCGGCGGCCATCCCCGGCCACTGCGCGCCCTGGCCGGGGAAGACGAACACCGGCTTCGTGTCACCGGCTGCGGTGCCCGTGACGAGCGCGGGGTGCGGGGCGCCATCGGCGAGGGCAGCGAGGGCCGCGACCAGTTCGGCCCGGTCGTCGGCGACGACGACCGCACGGCAGGCCCCGGGACGGCGGCGGGCGAGCAGCGGCGCGGTGGCGGCGATGTCGGTGTCGGCGGCGGTTTCGGCGTAGGTCCGGAGCCGGGCGGCCTGGGCGCGCAGAGCGGTGTCGGTGTGGGCGTGGAGGGGCCAGACCAGCGGCCCGGCGGCCACGGTGTTGTCGGTGGTCTGGGGGCGGAGGGCCGGATCGGGGTGGGGGTGCGGCGCCTCGGCGGCCACTGGCGCGCTCGCGGCGCGGTTGTCGTCGGCGGCGGTGTCGGCACGCGACGGCTCGATGGGCGCCGCCGTGGTGTCGGCGATGTCGGTGGCCCGGGCTCGCGGCGCGGCGCCGGGATGGGCGTGCGGCGGCGCCGGCTCTTCGGCGGGTGCGGCTTCCAGCACGACGTGCGCGTTGGTCCCGCTGATGCCGAAGCTCGACACCGCCGCCCGGCGCGGGCGGCCGTGGTCGGGCCACGGCCGGGCGGCCGAGAGCACCTCGACCCGGCCGCTCGCCCAGTCCACGTGCGGGCTCGGCACGTCGGCGTGCAGGGTGCGCGGGATCGTGTCGTGGCGGAGCGCCTCGACCATCTTGATCACCCCGGCGACGCCGGCCGCGGCCTGGGTGTGGCCGATGTTGGACTTGAGGGATCCCAGCCACAGCGGTGTTTCGCGGTCCTGTCCATAGGTGGCCAGCAGCGCGTGCGCCTCGATCGGGTCGCCCAGCGCGGTGCCGGTGCCGTGCGCCTCGACGACGTCGACGTCCCGGGTGGACAGTCCGGCGGCGCCGAGCGCGCGGCGGATGACCTGTTGCTGCGCCTGGCCGTTGGGCGCGGTGAGGCCGTTGCTGGCCCCGTCGGAGCCGGTCGCGCCGCCGCGCAGCAGCGCCAGCACCGGGTGGCCGTGGCGGCGGGCGTCGGACAGGCGCTCCAGGACGAGCATGCCCGCGCCTTCGGCGAAGGCGGTGCCGTCGGCGTCGGCGGAGAACGCCTTCGCGCGGCCGTCGGCCGAAAGCCCGTTCTGGCGGGTGAAGTCCACGAGGTTGCCGGGGGCGGCCATCACGGTGACGCCGCCGGCGAGGGCGAGCGAGCAGTCGCCGCGGTGCAGCGCGTCGGCGGCCAGCTGGATCGCGACCAGCGACGACGAGCACGCGGTGTCGACCGTCAGCGCGGGGCCGCGCAGCCCGTAGGTGTAGGCGATCCGGCCCGACGCGACACTCGGGGAGGTGCCGGTGAGGCGGTGGCCGTCGACCAGGCCGGTGGGCTCGTGCAGCCGCGGGCCGTAGTCCATCGCCATCGCGCCGACGAAGACGCCGGTGTCGGTCCCGGACAGGGAGCCCGGCTCGAGGCCGGCGCGCTCGATCGCCTCCTGGCTGATCTCCAGGAGCACCCGCTGCTGCGGGTCCATGGCCAGGGCCTCGCGCGGGCTCAGGCCGAAGAACGCGGGGTCGAACCGGTCGGCGTCGTGGAGGAACCCGCCGAACCGGGTGGCGCACGAACCGGGCCCGGCCGCGTCGCCGAGGAGCGCGTCGAGGTCCCAGCCGCGGTTCACGGGCAGCTCGGTGACGGCCTCGCCACCGGCGGCGACCAGGTCCCACAGCTCGGCGGGGGAGGTGATGCCGCCGGGGAAGCGGCAGCCCATGGCGACGATCGCGATCGGGTCGTCCGGCCGCGGCGCCGTTTCCGGTGCGGGCTCGGCCGCACCTGGCCGCCCGCGCAGGTGCGCGACGAGGTGGTTCGGCGTCGGGAAGTCGAACAGCAGCGTGGTCGGCAGCTTCAGCCCGGTGGCGGCCTGCAGCCGGGTGCGCAGCTCCACCACGCTCACCGAATCGAAGCCGAGGTCCTTGAACGTGCACGCGGGGTCGATGCCGCCGGTGCCGTCGTGGCCGAGGACGGCCGCGGCCGTGGCGAGCACCAAGTCGGCCACCCGCGTGGGATCGACGGCGACCGGTGCGGCGGCGATCTCCTCACCGAGCCAGTGCCGGGTCCGCTGGAACGCGTACGTCGGCAGGTCCACCAGGCGCTCGCCCGGCACCTCCCAGCGCACCCCGGCCCCGGCGGCGAACGCCTCGGCGAAGCTGCGCCGCAGGCGGTCGCCGCCGCCGTGGGCCCCCCCGCGCGGGCCCACCCCCGCCCCCCCCCCCCAGGCAAATAAAAAAAAAAGAACCAAC
>NZ_JBHVXZ010000183.1:0-13966 GCF_042881395.1 Amycolatopsis sp. NPDC058278
ACGCGTCGTCGTCGGAGTTGTACTTCTCCACGGTCTCCATCCGCTCGATGGGGAACCGCCCGAAGTACAGGTCGGCGAAGGTGCGGGCGACCTCGGTCGCGCGGTCGGCGTTGACGACCAGTTCCCCCCGGTGCACGGCACCGTCGAAGCCGAGGAAGCTCAGGTTGATCAGCCGCAGCTGGTCGGGACCGACCGGGCAGCCCTCGTGCCAGCTGTTCCCGAGCCGCTCGGCGGAGACCGGCTTGATGACGGCGACATAGGGCGGCAGACCACTTCCGGCCGGAGCGGCGACTTCCACGGTCTGGGTCGTGGCAGCCGGCGCCGGCGCGGCCACGGCCAGCACGACGGACAGCGTGAACGTGATGACAGTGAGAACTCTGGTTCTCAGATTCATGACGAATACACACTTTCTCTCGAGTTTTTCTGCAGCAGAGCGGGATTCGAGGGACAGCGATGCGTCAGGGCACCGTGCTGCCGACTGCGCCGGTTGTGTCCAGGACGGCGAAGTCCTCATCGGAGGCAGCGAATCCACGGTCTCCGGCCGACCGGAAGCGGATCAGCTCACCGGTCTCCTCGGGCGCGGTGCCGGCGTGATCCGGTACCGCGGCCGTCACTCTTCGCCATGCGGCCTTCCGCCTTCCCCCATGGACGATCGCCATTCCGGACAGTGCCGGAATCGCCACCGTTTCATCCCCCAGCCGGGTGGTGACCCGCTCGTGGGACCGAACGTGCCAGCGACGAGCGAGCAAAGTCAACTTTCCTGAAAACGTTTCAGCCCACCCCGAAAGGAGCACTTGGAGGGCCTGCGCCGACAACCTTTTTCGGACGTCGCACCGCATCCGCGGCCGTCCCGCCAGCCACAGAGCAGATTTGAGGAACGATCGTTCTTGACTGATCGTTCCTCAAAAGGCTACCGTCATGGCATGGGTAGACGAAGGGCGTTCGACGAGGACGAGGTGGTGCACGCCGCCGTGGGGTTGTTCGGGAGCCGCGCGTACGACGTGTGGGGTTCCAGAAGTCGGTTCATGCATCCGACCTGCGGCAATGGGCACCTTCGACGAGTAGGGCATGATCGCCGGCCATGGCGCTGCGTTTGCTCTATCTGATCTTCCTCCGGCTTGTGGGTCTGCCGGTGTTGCTCGGGCGCTCGTCGGCGTCCAAGGACGTCGAGTTGCTGGTGCTGCGCCACGAGGTCGCCGTGCTGCGCAGAGGCAACCCGAAACCTCGCCTGGACTGGGCCGACCGGGCCGTGTCCGGCTGCTGCCCAAGACGCTGCGAACACACCGGCCGGCTACCCCGGGCACGATCCTGCGCTGGCACCGTCAACTGGTAGCCACGAAGTGGACCTATCCACATCGGGTCGGCAGCTGGGGCTACAAGAGGATTCAGGGTGAGCTGCTCAAGCTCGGACATCGGGTCGGTGCCTCGACGATCCGGCGGATCCTGAAGCGAGCACGCATACCTCCCGCGCCGGCCCGGCACACCGACACGACCTGGCGGCAGTTCCTGCGCACACAGGCCTCGACGATGCTGGCCTGCGACTTCTTCCACATCGACTGCGCGCTCACCCTCAAGCGGATCTACGTGTTCTGTTCACCGCGGCCACCGCGCGATACCTGCCACCGTCCCCAGCCGCCGCGTCCACCGCGCCGACGCTGGAGCACTGCCACCCGCTCGAATGCGCCAACGTGGCGCTCACGCTCGCGACCGACGCGGGTGGCTGGCGTTCGATCAACCGCGTCGGGCTGCCGATGATCCACCCGCTGTTCACGCAGTACAACGAAGATCTCGGCGACCGGCTCAACGCCGGCGTGCCTGCGGACGACTACGCGACCTACGGCGACCTGGTGGGCAAGGAGATCGCCGGGGTCGTCGCGGCATACGGCACGGCCGAGGACCCGCAAGCCTACGGGGAAAAGCTGGCGCACAGGTTCTTCCCGAACGTGCTGCCCTACACCGTGGGCACGCCGGCGTCGTTCGGCTTCGCGGAGTGGAACGGCCGCGCCCTGACCGACAACGCGCCCGACGTGATGTTCTCGACGGCCGCGAACACGCCGATCCGGCTCGGCATCGGCCGCGAATCGGTCACCAGCAAGCCGGCAGCGGAATTCCCGTACGTGCCGCCGGTTGACTGAAAAGCCTGCCAACGAAAGGAATCACCATGTCCAAGATCACTGTCGGCCGCGAGAACTCCGAGGACATCGAGATCTACTACGAAGACCACGGCAGCGGTCGGCCCGTCGTGCTGATCCACGGCTACCCGCTGAACGGGCATTCGTGGGAGAAGCAGGAGCGGGTGCTGCTGACCGCCGGGTTCCGGGTCATCACCTACGACCGGCGCGGGTTCGGCCAGTCCAGCCAGCCCACCGTCGGCTACGACTACGACACCTTCGCCGCGGACCTGAAGGCGCTGCTGGACCACCTGCAACTGGACGACGTGGTGCTGGTGGGGTTCTCGATGGGGACCGGCGAGGTCACCCGCTACCTCGGGACGTACGGCTCGGGCCGGGTGCGCAGGGCCGTGCTGATGGGGGCGATCCCGCCGTTCCTGCTCAAGACCGCCGACAACCCCGAAGGTGTCGACAAGTCGGTGTTCGACGATATCAAGGCGGCGGTGATCAAGGACCGGCCCGCCTACTTCAAGGACTTCCTGGACAACTTCTACAACGTCGACACCTACGCGGGCACCCGCATCAGCGACCAGGCGTGGCAGAACAGCTTCACCGTGGCCGTGGCGGCGTCGGCGCACGCGGCCTACGCCTGCGTCGACACGTGGCTGACCGATTTCCGCGCGGACCTGTCCAAGATCGACGTCCCGGTGCTGCTCGTCCACGGCGACGCCGACCGGATCCTGCCGTACGAGGCGACCGCCGCGCGCCTGCCGGGGCTCATCAAGGACCTCCAGTTCGTCACGGTGCCCGGTGGGCCGCACAACATCGCGTGGACCCACCCGGACGAGGTCAACAGCGCGCTGCTGGAGTTCCTCAACCGCTGAAGCAACCGGGCGGCGGGTGCGCTGCCCGCCACCCGCCGGCCACGCCTCCGCCGGGTGGTCGGGTAGAACTGCGCGCTGGCAGCTGAGGGATTCGAGACGGTGGACTACCCCATGGTCGTTGTGACGACGACCGCCGGGCATCGCCGGGCGGGGTGCTGGTCGTGTTCGCCGCGCAGTGCAGCCTCGCCCCGCCGCGGTTCATGGTGTGGCTGTCGAAGAACAACCACACCTTCGAGGTCGCCGCCGGGCGTCCACGCTCGTCGTGCACCGTCTCGACACGACGGCCTCCGGGCCGGCCGAACTGTTCGGCAACCACACCGGCTTCGACACCGACAAGTTCACCCGCGGCCACTGGCAACCCCCACCCCGGACAGCGTCCCCCGAGCTCGACGACTGCCCAGCCTGGTACGCGGGCGAGATCCTCTCCCAGCACAACACCGGCGGCCACGTCAGCCTGCTGCTGCACCCGGTCGCCGGGCTAGTGCGTCTGCGCGACGTGAGCTCGCAGAGCAGTCCTCGTGCTCGGAGCTCAGCGTGGCGTACTCGGCCAGCTGGCCGACTCATGCCGCGACGACCACGTCGATCAACCAATACCCGGCCGCCAGCGGTGCCCTTCCGCGGTGACCGTCGCACAGTCCTCCTCGAACGTCGCCGCTCGCAGGCGAACCCTGCTCACCCGAAGTTACGGCCCTAAGCGCAGACAGCACGAAGCCTGAAGAAATGCCACGGAACTGAGACTGATCTTGGGTGACATCACGGTGAGACAACCGAGAAACCCCAGGTCACGCAAGATCGACATGTCACGGCCGGTGAGTCCCTACAGGCGGAGTTCCGTCCGGGGCTCGCGGCGAGTACGGCGATCTCCTGCCCGTCCGGCCCGCCAGCGGCATCCCTACGCAGTGCCTGCGCCGCGAATACTTGACGCACTACGGCATGACCCAGCCCTACAGCCACCGCGACCGGCTCCACAGCACCCTCTGCTTGTGGACCTGGTTGGAGCGTGACCGTTGACCGCCGGGCTCGCGGGCTAGAGTCCAGGGTAGGCAGTGGTCTGCTGGCGCGACCGGAAGTACGTCACGAGCGCTGTTTCAACGGGCGTGATCTCGATATAGCGGGGCGGATCATGAGCTATGACCACTCGATCTATCTGCCGACCTCGAGTTGCAGCCCGTGCCAGGCCCTCGCCGCTCAAGGACCGACACATCAACTTTTCGGGCCGGTATCAGTTCAACATCGTGCCAGCTGGCCAGGCAGTGGCTACGCCACTGCGTGACCCAGACGCGACTGACAACTTGGACGCACGCTCCGCGTATTCACCCGCCGGATCCGGATGGTGGGCGATCGTTGAGTTCAGATGTCCCGCACAAAGTGACGCCGAGGCGCTCAGTGCTCGCGGTTACCAGCGCAGATTGGACTTTCGGCAGTGGTCGGACGGCGCCGGGGTCCGTACCGTCGCCTCCGTGGACAGCACGATGATCAACCGTGAGGCTGCGACCGGAACCGCGGTTTCACGGCGGGCATTTGATCCGGGAACCATCCTCACCGCGGCTACTGCGGTGGCCGCCGGTCTGAGCATGGTGAACCTCTGGTGGGCTGTCCCGGCTGCCATCGCCGCGTTCCTGGCAGGACGGCGGCCTGGACGGACGGCGCCGACAGCGCTCGCCCTGGTCGCGATTCTCGCGGCCGGTGTGGTGGCCTTGTCGATCGTTCCAGCTTGGCTACCGCTGGCCGGCCGCTTTGTGACAGTGGTGGTTGCAGCCACGATGCTGCCTTGGTTCGCCGGCCGGTTCTGGTGCCAGTATCAGCAGCTTGTCCGGGCCGGGTGGGAGCGCGCCGATCAGCTGCAACGGGAGCGGCGACTGATCGCTGATCAAGCCCGGCTGCGCGAGCGGGCACGGATCGCCCGGGACATGCACGACGTGCTCGGCCATGACCTCAGCCTGATCGCTTTGTCGGCCGGCGCGCTCAAACTCGCGCCGGAGCTTGAAGAACACCACCGAAGGGCCGCCGGGGACATCCGAGCCAGAGCCGCGGCCGCGGTGGAGCGTCTCGGCGAGGTGATCGGTGTCCTGCGTGAGGAGACCGACACGACGCCGATGGACCCCGACGACTCCAGCCTCACGAGGCTGATCTCCGAGGCTTCTGCGGCCGGTCTGACGGCGGAGTTGCGCATCGACGGCGTGGCGGACGACTTGCCGACCGTGGTCGAACGGACGGCTCACCGGGTCGTGCAGGAAGCACTGACCAACGTGGCCAAGCACGCGTCCGGCGCGACCGCGACTGTTCACCTGACGCATACGGCCACAGAAACCGAAGTCGTCGTGGAGAACGGCCCGCCATCGTCTGCGGCCGGCCAGTGGCCCCGGCTTCGGAGCGGAGGGCGTGGCCTCATCGGTCTCGACGAGCGTCTACGGTTGATCGGCGGTTCGTTCGACCACGGCCCGCGCGAGGGAGGTTACGCAGTCGTCGCGCATATCCCGCACACACCCTCGCCACCGCTGCGCTCGTCCTCAGCCTCTCGCGGTGACGAGTTGCCGCAGGAACATCGCCGCGCTCGGCGCCGGGTCAGCCGGGCTCTGGTCGCCGCGGTCATGGTGCCCCTCGTGACGGGAGCTTTGCTGAGCGGAGCTCTCACGGGTTGGGAGATGCTGTCGGCGTCACAGTCGGTCCTGGACCCACGCGACTATGCCCGGCTGCAGGTGGGGCAAGATCGTTCCGAGGTGGAGCGTTTCCTGCCGGACCGGCAGACGAACTATCGACCGCTGACTGCCGAGCCGACGGGAGACGGCATAACGTGCGAGTACTACGCGATGACGGCGGACCGGTTCGACGACCGGTCCGGCGACGCCTACCGGCTCTGCTTCCGGAAGGACGCCCTGGTGTCCCTGGACACGATCACCCCGTGAGCGCTCGATGATCCGGGTGATGATCGCCGACGACGAGCCGATGATCCGTGCAGGGGTACGCGCCGTCCTGGCCACGGATCCGGACATCGAAGTCGTCGCCGAGGCCGTCGACGGGCACGACGCCGTCGAATTGGTCCGACGCCATCGTCCCACGGTGGCCGTACTCGATATCCGCATGCCGGGAATCAACGGCATCGACGCCGCCGCGGAAATCCGCAACGCAGTGCCGACCACGAACATCATCATGCTGACGACCTTCGGCGAAGACGACTACATCCTCAAGGCACTCGGCGGTGGCGCAGCAGGCTTCCTGATCAAGTCGGGCGCGCCCGAGGAACTGATCACCGGAGTCCGTGCGGTGGCCGAAGGCGCCGCCTACCTGTCACCGAAAGTCGCGGCCCGGGTCATCGCGCACCTCGCTGCGACGGGCGCGGGCACCCTGGCCGGTCGGCGCTCCGCCGCCCGCGACCGGGTAGCCGCCCTCACCGCCCGGGAAAGAGAAGTACTGGCCTTTCTCGGAAGCGGCCTGTCCAACGGGCAGATCGCCCGGCGGCTCCATGTGGTGGAGGGAACGGTCAAAGCCCACGTGAGTTCCATCCTGGCGAGACTGGGCGTTGAGAACCGGGCCGCAGCCGCGGTCGTGGCCCACGAAGCCGGGATCATTCCGCCTCAACCTTCCCAGCCGTGATGCCGCCCTCTGGGCAAGGGGCAGGAACGCGAGCAGCACCGCCGCCACGACAGCGCCGCCGAGCGTCGCGCCGGCGAGCACATCGTGCGGGTAATGAACCCCCACCAGCACACGCAGCAGCGCGGCAGCCCCGGCCATCGGCAGCGTGATCGCGGCGAGGCGGGGCCGTAGCACGGCGAGACCGACGGCCAACCCCGCGGCAAGGGTGGCGTGGTTGCTCGGGAACGACCAGTCCCCCGCTCCAGGGCATTCCGCGACAGATTCGGCGCCTGCGCGTAACGCACGACAAGGACGCTCCTCATCCACGACGAGCTTCACCGCTTCGCTCACTGCATAGGCCGCGACGGCGCCGAGACCGGTCAGAACGGACCCACCGACCCCGCGTGCGTCTTTGCGGCGGACTGCCGTCCACCACACCCAGGCCAGCAACATCCCGAGGATCACAACAGTGCCCTCGGTGGCCACTTCCAGGAGAGGACCCAGCCACGACGGTGCCTCCGCCACCGCCCCGGTCACCGACCGGTACGCGGACGCCGAAGGCCCACCCGTGACCTCCACGGCACCAGCCTCGCCCAGCCCACCGGGGGAGAGCCAAATGACGACTCCTGCTCCCACGCCCAAGACGGCCGGCGCGCCGAGCAGCCGACCGGTCAGGACTTTCATACGCGGTTCTCGTTCCATGAGGCCCGAACGTAGAAGCGGGAGTAGCCGGAAACCCGAGCCGAACGGCAACACCGGACCTCGACGATCGTCAGGGTTGACAGCTACAGGCAACCCTCGTTCCGCGAACTCATCGTCATCGGCACCAACGAGGGTTTGGCCACCGCCCGCGCCCGCCGGGTGCACGCGCCGCGGCCGTCCGCCACGTGACACGCCGATCATGGTCCCCGAGCCAACGTGCGCGATCACAGGGCCCGGGTGAGGTGGATGATGCGTTCGCGGTGTCCAGGAGGTCCGCACGGCCGCTGGGAAGGAATCCCGCCCGGTCATACAGGCGCCGAGCGCGCTGATTGTCTTCCCCGGTCCACAGGTGCACGAGCGTGTGGCCCTGGCGGACGGCCTGCTCGTACACCGCGTCGAGCAGCGGTTGCCCGATCCGATTCCCCCAGTGGTCCGGATCGACGAAGACCATCGAGAGGTGACACAACTCCGGCAGGACTTCGCCGGCGCCGTCCCGGTCCGGGCCCGGCTCGGCCAGCGCCATGCCCACCACGTCTCCGACCCGCTCGGCGACGACCACCAGGGCGGCGTCGGCCAGTTTGGCCCGGACCCGGGCGACGCGGTCCGGACCGGGCGTCTTACCCCGGGCGGTGTTGGCACGCAGCCAGACCTCCAGTGCGGCGGCATGGTCCCCGGGCCGGGCGATTCGAGCTGTGGTGGTCATCGGCCCAGTGTCGCCGGATGGCCGGCTCGGGCGAGCCAAGCATCCGGTGATCAACCAGGTGGGCGTTCACATGTCCGGCGTTCCGCAGGCAGGGCACGCCACCGCATCGCCCCTGGTTGATTCCCGTACAACGATCGCATCGCCAGCGTCCTCGACGCTCTCGATAGACAGCACGGAAAGCCCCGAGAGCACTGCACCGACCAGCTTCGCCATCTCAGCCACAAACGATCATGGCAACCCCTAAAACCCGTCTCCGCTGGGGACCAGCACACCACCACCGACAGTGCGCCAGAGCCGATCCTGGGACAGTCCCCGTGGCCGCGGCGCTGCGCGACTCAAGAAAGATCATCGTCTATGACCACGCCAGATGGCGACTGGAGGAGATCGATTCGAGCTAGGCTACGATCATCCCAGTTCCAAGATCGCGTTTCGCGATCGGTGGGGTAATACTGTGTCCGAGGGGACTTGAACCCCCATGCGTGGGATATCTCCCGTGTTTGGGGAGATCATGCCCTCATTGTAGCTCACAGTGACCGCACATGCATCCCAAGGGACGAGCCATCAGCGCGCAAGCGGATACCCGCGTGCGCGGGCACTCAGCGGGCTGGCGAGACTTTCAGAGAATCCGCGACCACATCGAGGCTCCACCCCCTGCGACCACCCACCGCGATCAATCAACCACGTCGCCGAGTGGAGGCGATTTGCCGCCATTCCGAGAACGCTCTCAAGACCGGTCCCTCGACAGCCGTCGCGCCGCAGACATATGCCAGCCAGCGGAGCTCTTCACATGGGAATACCGGCTCGCCAGATGAGTCGACCCACAGCATCACAGATTCATCCGAAATCTGTGTGGCATCCCACCACGACCAAGCCCGCAGCTCGGGGTCAAAGCAGAAGAGCCATTCTTGAAGTTCAAATGGTTCTTCACCACCGCGAGAGGCATATTGACGAACCCCCTGAGTTGCAGGATCGTCACGGCCAACTGAAACGGAGCCGCGCGTGACTTCCGCGAACCAATCAGGAACATTGCCTTCTGGAAGAAATTCCGATCCAGTAGATATTTCATCCGCAGAGCGAATAGCCGCAGACAAGACGGCGCGAATCCTGCTGACATATTCGGCCGAGCTTAGGCTGGTATCGACAAGGAACGTAGCCAGCACCGGGGGTCCTTCAAAATCCAATGCCAGGGAAGAGCCGACTCGCTCCAGCTCACCCACGAACCTTTGGGCGCTCATCCAACGATCCGTCCGGACCCAGGAACGATTGCTCCCCTGAGGTCATCGAACATGTTCGACGGGATTCCGTAAAGTCCCGGCGAAACTTTGGGGTCTGCAATTTCCGGCGACGTACTGCGAAGTTGGTTCCAATCGCGCCTACTGCCCGCGAATCCGCGCGGCATTCTCTGCGGGAGAGCCGACGCGCGCACCCGGTCCACAAATGCCCTATCTACGTCAAATCCTACGACCTGACCGTCGGCACCACGGAATTGCAGTGAATGCGAAGCGTCGCCGCTCAGGTTCAGGTACAAGCGACCCTCTCCACTCAGTGAGACGTTACCGCCGGCGTCGATCGCTAGGCGCTGACTCTCCGGATGCAAAGTCTGCGTGCGATAGACCGGGCAGTTGGTGTTGTGGACCAGGACTGACGTGTTGCCGGCGACTACATAGTACGTGTGAACGCTATCGACGGTCAGGTTGTAGGTACGGTTGACGGCATTGTAGCGATGTATCGCTCGCACGTCGATCCGGCCGCCACCCGGCGTAGCGAGCTGGTCGCCGATCTTGAGGTCGGTGGCTTCGGTCCAGGTACGGGTCGTCTCGTCCCAGAGGAGGTGGTGTGCTGTTGTGACAATGGTCTTCGGACCGTCCGACGTGAGGATCCCGATGTCGACGAAGTCACGGTCGTCGTCGGTGACGTGCACCGCGGGTCGCGCACAACGAGCACAGCTGGCCAGGAGAGCGCGTACGGCGCGCTCGCGCTGCGTTGCGCCTGATGTGCTCTTACCCAGCATGAGGTCATGGAGCCCTCAGACCTGGACGAAACGGTGTTACAACTGGCGGCCACGGCGTACCTCGGACGCTATACCGGCGTCTCGCGGACGCATTCGGAGTCGGACCTGCGGATCTTCTTCACCTGGTGCGGCGAACGCGACCTCGCACCGCTGGCGGCGCGCCGACCGCAGATTGAGCTGTATGTGCGCTGGATGCAGGAAGTTCGACGGTTCAAACCCTCCACGGTGTCACGCAGGATGTCTGTGGTCACCGGCTTCTACCGCACCTGCGTCATCGACACCGTGCTCGAGCACTCGCCGGCGGAGTACGTCCGGCGACCTCTCAACTGCAGGGCACGAACGGCGAGAACGAACCGGTCGAGCTCACCCCGCAGGCGATCATCAACAAGACCTACACCCAGTACTCGGCCACGATGGACGCGAACACGTCCCTTGACCTCACCGGCAACCTGGGGTCTGCAGTGGAGGTCGACACGTACGCCAACCCGGTGACAATAGCGGATCACTACGACAACACGCTGCTTGGCCGCTGCGACAGCTTCTCCAACAACTTCGGCCAAGGCTGTGTCGACCAAGCAGGCCCTGCCTATGTCGAGTACAACACGATCGACAATCCGCAAGTGGGACCTGTCGCCCAGCATGTACTGACCGCGATCCAGACGAAGCCCAGCCACTATGGGGACCCCAACACGAATCACCCTTTGACCAGGCTGACCGACAAAAAGGCCATCGATGCAAACCGGGCGGTCTCGTGCGCCGGCGTAGTCGTCACACCGGGAGTCACGTCCTGCGATGAGTACCCCCTGGCATCCAGCTACCAGGGCGGCAACGGTGCGGCACCCGACGACCGATCCACCGCCGTCGTTCCAAAAGGTGCGAACGACAGCCAAGGCGGGCTCACCCAGGGCTACTATGACTACTATCGTATCCTCGACGCTGACCCATTTTGGGTCCAGGCGGTCCTGGCAGACGGGACGAAAGCTTGGTAGGCACAACGACAAGGAAGTAGCACTCGTTGTCTGAATCACCCGATTTCACGGTGGTACTGGTCGTCGCCGCTCGTGACGGCCAGTACCACCTTCGCGGTAGCGACGGCATGGACAACATGTGGCCAGGAACGCAAGACGGCCTAACCGTGGGCGAGGACAACTGGCTGGCCATCCTGTGCGGAACGGAATTCGGTCCAGTCGAGGTGACCGTGCACTGCCTGTCAAGTCCGCCGCCTGCCGAGAACGGCTGGGAGATGATTGTCGAACGTGACCTCGAGGTCGACGACGCAATCGTGATCCGCGAACTGTACGTGCAAGACCAGCCTTCCACTGTTCCAGCAACGCCAGGGTGGAACCGGCTACGAATCTCCGTCCGCGCCCGATACGAGGCGGCGAGCACGGCCGCCGTTCTCGAGTCGCCGGTCGAGCAACACCTGATCCAGCTATGGCCAGTCACAACCTGGACAGAGTCACAGATCATCGCAGGACCCGACCGGTACGGCCAGAACTACCTGAGTTGAACGCGCTCGGCTCCGTCGGCGGCTGAATTAGCCGCCTGGCCAGAGCATGATCACCGGCTCCGCCAGCAAGCCCCGTACGGTGGCGCGCCCGCAAGCCGCCGGATTCCTGGTGAGCGTCGGCCGGAGCTGGGCGACGTCGGCGATCGCATCGGTCCTCTCCCGCTGAAGCAGTAGCTCTAGCTTTGTGGCGCCTCAACGAATTCGCAGGCCAGCAGCCCCATCACCCGGCCCTTTAGAGGGCTTGTCATAGTCAAGGGGCGAGCAGTCGGCAAGTTCGATGCCGGTGGGCTTGGCCGTCACTCCGCACGCCTGCCGTGACGAGGCCGCCAGCAGCGGTCGACGCACCGTCGACACCTGACTTCCGATCCAACGACTGGACCAAACTTAGGTATGGCAACGCATGCATTCGTCCGACGTGCCTTACCGCCCGGCCTACGACCAGGGCATGACCCGACCCCGAATCGACGCCGGCACCCACTTCGGCAAGCTCGGTGACCGCACATCCCCGCAGCGGTCTCGGGTCGGCCACCGCGACCTCGACGTGGTGAACTGTCGCTTCGAATCGCCGCAGTGTTACGCGCCCGATCACCGTCTGCAAACGCACCCTTGGGGCTGACCCGTTGTGACGGACAGGGTCGTTAAGGTGGTCAGGCTACCCAGTGGGTGGCTTCGTAGGTGTTGGGGCTGAGGTAGCCGAGGCTGGAGTGCAACCGGCGGGTGTTGTACCAGCCTTCGACGTAGCCGAAGATCGCCTTACGCGCGGCAATCCGGGTGGGCCAGCCGCGTCGGTCGATCAGTTCTTTTTTGATGGTAGCGAAAAACGATTCGAGGTGTTGCGACGACCAGTTGAATCCGCCCTGGCATCCACGATCGGAGTGGAAGATCACTCCGGATTCCGGCCGACGCTGGGCGACGGCGTTGTTCAACGCCTCGGCGATGAGGTCGGTGCGCAGGTGATCAGCGGTGGCCCAGCCAACGACGCGGCGGGAGTCGAGGTCGATCACCGTGGCCAGATACAGCCAACCTTCCCAGGTGTGGATGTAGGTGATGTCGCCGCACCAACGCGTGTTGACATCGCTTGCTCCGCACGAGAAATCTCGTTTGATCAGATCAGCCGGAGTGCTCGCGGCCGGGTCGGGGACGGTCGTGGTGCGCCACCGCTTCGGAGCTCGCCCAGCGCGGCCGGCGGCGCGCAGAAGTCGGGCGACACGCTTGCGGGAATGCCGCCGCCCGCGGTTGCGCAGTTCGGCGTGCAGCCGGGGTGTTCCGTAGGTGCCTTTCGATTCGTCGTGGATCGCGACGATTTCCTCGGTCAGTTCGATGTCCTGGCGTGCGCGGTTGGATGGTTCGGCGGAGCGGTGGGCGTAGTAGGCGGCTCGGGAGACCTTCAACAGGGTGCACGCGCGTTTGACGTTGCCTCCCTTGGCAGCGTTCTCCGCCTCGATGAACGGGTACACGTTCACCGGATCTCCTTCGCGAAGAAAGCTGTCGCTCGTTTGAGGATTTCCACGTCCTCGGACAGGCGGCGGTTCTCCCGCCGCAACCTGGCCAACTCGTCCCGTTCGTCGCTGGTCAGCCCGTCGGTGCGGGTTTCCGGCGTCCCGCTCGGCCTGGGCGACCCACTGCCGCACGGCGGTCTCGGTCAGGTCGAAGTCTTTCGCGACCTGACCCACCGAACGGTCGCCGCGCTGGCACAGTTCGACGATCTCGGCCTTGAACTCCCGCGTGAACGAACGACGAGGTCGAGGCTTCTTCTTGCCCATGGTCTCCATGATGAGGGACATCCTTCCGGGGGCTCACGCCCCCTGATCTCAGATGTCCGTCACAACGGGTCATCCCCACTTCGTATGGTCATGCCACAATCCCCAGTCATGCATGAGATCGTTATCGCGGCGCTGGTTCGTAAAGGTCGAGTCCTACTCGTCCACCGAAGTCCGAACCGCCATGCCTGCCCGGACGTTTGGGATCTGCCCGGCGGACACATCGAGCCAGGCGAGACAGAACTGGCGGCGCTCACTAGGGAATGCGCGAAGAACTGGGCGTGCAGATAGCAACAGGCTCGGCGATCCATCTGTGCCGGCTGGAGGCAGGCCACGGAGGAATCCGTGCGCTTCAGCGCCTGGCTCGTCGGCGAGCGGGAAGGGACACCGACCAACGTCGCGCCCGACGAACATGACGAGATTTGCTGGTTCCGTCCAGAGGAGGTCCCTCCGCTCGCCCACGAACTTATGGGCCCGTCGCTGGTGGAAGCGGCCCTTGGGACCAACGCTTCCCAAAGTTCCGTTAACCAAGATCACAAAGCGCTGACCAGCGCGTATGTACCGCCTCTTGAAGCCCGATCTCGCCGACGACGCCAACCCGTCGTGTTCTCCGGGAACAGCTAATGGGGATGTGTCTTCCCTGTTCAACGGCATGCTCGCGGCGCGAGATACTTCTCATGGCACACCAAGATCATCTCTGGCGTGACTATTC
>NZ_JBHVXZ010000184.1:0-13938 GCF_042881395.1 Amycolatopsis sp. NPDC058278
CCCAGCGCCGGGAATCACCCATGCCCAACACAAACCAGCACATCAAATCACCCGCGGCCACCTCACCCCGGCGCCAAGTGAAAGATCGAGGCTAGGGCCTGTATCGAAGTGGGTCAGAGCCATTCGTTGATGGCGGCGATGTGGATGGTGGCTTCGTAGCGGACGGCGAGTTTGATGCCCCTATCGATGTCAAGTGGTCGATGGCAGGTCGGCGTGCTGTGGGATTCGGGCGATGAGTTCGTAGAGTTCGCGCGCGACGTAGCGTTTGAGGCAGCGGATCGCTTCGCGCCGGGTCTTGCCCTCGCGGATGCGTCGGTCGACGTAGGCGCGGGTGCGCAGGTCCCAGCGCAGTCGAGCTATGACGATCATGTAGAGGGCGGAGTTGGCTTGCCGGTCGCCGCCTCGGTTGAGTCTGCGGCGCTGGGTCTTGCCGGAGGACATCTCGATGGGGCTGACTCCGCAGAGTGCCGCAAAGGATGCTTCGCTGGTCAGCCGGTGCGGATTATCGCCGGCGGCCAGGAGCAGGGCTGCGGCGGTGTCGGGACCGACGCCGTATCGCTGCAGCAGCTCGGGTGTGTGGGCGTTGACGGCGTCGGTGATCCGCTGATTCAGATCGTCGACCTCGCGAGTGAGTTCGATGATCCGGCGAGCCAACAGTCGCAGGGTGTATGCGGCGGCTGCCGTCGGCGTGTCGGTCCGGCCGGGGTCAAGCTCGGCGCATCGGTGGATGAGCTTGGGATTGCTGAGTCCGGTCATCGAGTCACGCAGGGCCGGGTCGGCGCCGACGAGGATGGCCTTGAGCTGGTTGATCGCCTGCGTTCGTGACTTGGTGGCCGAGGCCTTGGCCAGCTTGAACAGCCGGATCCGTTCGACGTGGCCGTCGCCGGCCTTGGCGAGGGCGGTAGCTCGGCCGGAGAGGACCGCTCGGGCTGCTGCTTCGGCGTCGATGGCGTCGGTTTTGCCGCGGCGCCGGCGGTGGGCCTTGTCCGGCTGGTTGACCTCGATGACATCGATCCCGGCGCCGAGCAGGTGGCGAGTCAGTGCGGCGCCATAGGAATGGGTGCCCTCGACGCCGGCCTGCCGCACTCGGCCCAGGGTGAGGGCCCAGTCCAGCAGTCGACGGTAGCCCTCGGCGGTGGTGGGGAAACTTCGGCTGTCGAGTAGCGCACCGTGGACGCTGATGACGGCGGCGACATGGATGTCCTTGTGCGTGTCGACGCCAAGAATCACCTCCGGTGAGGTGTCGCCTTGGCTGGTCGCCGATGGGTGGGAGATGCTGGGCACGGTTGTTCGGCTCCTGAGGGCTCGGGAACGGATGGCCGTCGCCGGGCCGGCAGGGATGGTCGGGACTGTGATGGCGCCTTGTTAGCGGCAAGGCCCCTATCGGGACACGTCCCGCTGGTCCGGTGGCAGCAAGCACCGCCCGGAACCCGAGTCGACAGATCAAACTCAAGGCACCACAGGCCCGTCGTAGCGCGGGTCAGACCCGAGCTCCAGGCGGCACCAGATCATCCTCACAGTCGTAGCGGGTGGCCACCCCGCGGTGGCGTTTGAGCCGGTTGATACCGCACTCCACAGCGTGACGCTGCTTGTAGATCTCGGGGTCGAAGGCTGGTGGCCGACCGCCCTTCGACCCCTTGGCCTTGCGGTGCGCGTCCTGATCAGCCTTGCTCGGGATGGTCGCCTTGATCCCGCGTCTGCGCAGGTGAGCCCGGTTGGCCTTCGAGGTGTACGCCTTATCCGCCAGCACCCGATCAGGACGCGTCCGCGGCCGGCCACCGGCCGGACGAGGCACCCGGATACCAGTTAGAACGGGAATGAACTGCGGGCTGTCGCCACGCTGCCCGGCGGTCAGCACGATCGACAACGGCTTCTGTCCCTGCTCGCATCCCAGATGCAGCTTCGTGGTCAGTCCGCCCCGTGATCGCCCCAACGCGTGATCCTCAGGTTCGGTGGTGGTCCCGCCCGGCGGCTCGGCCTGCAGATCCCCCTTTTCCGCGCACCCGCCGCATGCTGGTGGGCCCGGGCGATCGTGGAGTCCACGCTCACGTCCCACGTGATCCGCCCCGTTGCCTCAGCCGCGGCCTGCAACGCGGTCAGAATCGCCTGCCAGACACCAGCGCGTTGCCACCGCCGGAACAGCCCATAAACCGCGGCCCAGGATCCATACCCTGCGGGCATGTCCCGCCACGGTGCGCCGGTGCGCACCCGCCACCGGATCCCGTCGATCAACTGCCGTCTGCTCCACAACGACGGCCGACCCGGCCGCGACGGTTCGGGCAGCAACGGCTCCAGCGCTGCCCACTGCTCGTCGGTCAGGTCAAACCGCCCCGCCACCGCTAGGGTGTCCACGAGGTCTCCGGTGTTCAGGTTCTTCTTGGTCGACGAACCACCTACCGGAGACCTCACCCATTCCCGGGCACCAACACGCCAACACCGTCAACTTCAGCTCTCCCTGCCGGAGACGACTTCGATACAGGCCCTAGTGGTCCACGGCCAGTTTCACGCCGAGACCGATGAAGATGCCGCCGGTGGCGACCTCGATGCGGCGCTGGTTCTTCTTTCGCCGGACCCACCCGCCGACGCGGCCGGCGAGGACGCCGACGGTGCCGTCGACGAGGAACTCGAACACGATCATGATCGCGCCGAGGACCGCGAACTGCAGCCAGACGTGGCCTTTCGCCGGGTCGATGAACTGTGGCAGGAAGGCGATGGTGAAGGTGACCATCTTCGGGTTGAGCAGGTTGGTGAGCAGGCCGCTGAGGTAGGCGCGGTCGCTTTTCCGTTCGACGAGCGGCTTGCGGTTCCGGATGGCCTGGACACCCAGGTAGATGAGGTAGGCGGCACCCGCCACCCGCACGACGGTGAAGGCGACGGGCACGGCGGCGAAGAGCGCGGCCAGCCCGGCCGCGGCGACGGCGACGTGGATGGCTTCGCTGGTGGCGACCCCGGCGGTGGCGAGCAGGCCGGCCTTCGGGCCGCCGCGCATGCCGCAGCCGAGGATGAAGAGCATGTCCGGCCCCGGGGTGACCATCGCGATCGCGGTGGTGACGAGGAAGGCCAGGAGGAGGTGCTGGTCGACCGGCATGGCTCGATCGTGGCACGCCGGCCGTCCCGCACGAACTCATTTTCCGGCCCGTGAGAGCTCAGCCGCGCACGGCCGCCGCCACCCGAGCCGCGTCTTCGATGCCCCGCTCCGGGGGCTCCTCCGGCAGCGGCAGCAGCACCACCGAACCGCTGCCGGCCTCGTGCAGCGCGCGGACCGCCGCCGCGCAGGTGTCGACGTCGCCGCAGACGGCCAAGCGGTCGATCCACTCCGGACGCAGGCCCGCCGCCAGCTCGTCCACTGTGGACGTCGAGTCCATCAGGGCCAGCAGCTCTCCGGCGAACGGCAAGCCCTCCACCTGCACCCGCGACCCGGGGTTCAGCGACTCCGCGACCGTCCGGCGCGCCCGCTCGCGGTCGCCCAGGGCCAGCCAGTTGTACGTCACCACCGCGTGGTGGGCCGGCGCGCCTCCCGCCGCACGGCCCGGTGCGATGCCCGCCAGCGCCGTCCGGACGAACTCCGGTGGGGCCGGCTCGGCGAGGATCGTGCCGTCCGCCGCCGCACCCGCGACCGCCAGGGACTTCGGGCGGCGGACGCCGGCCACCAGCGGGGGCGGCGACGCCGGCGGGAACACCAGCTCGACCTCGTCCAGGTGCACGTGCCGGCCGTCCATCGAGACCCGCTCGCCCGCCAGCAGCCGCCGGACCGCCACCAGCGTCTCCTCCAGCGCCGCCAGCGGTGACTCCGGGTACGCCCCGATCTGCCGCATCCACGACGCGACGCCGTGGCCGAACCCGGCGATCAGCCGGTCCGGGTGCAGCTCGGCCAGCGCCGCGACCTCCATCGCCGCGATCGCCGGGTTGCGCGCGACCGCCGGCAGCACGCCGATGCCCACCTTGATCGTCGACGTCACCGCCAGCGCCGTCGCGACCGTGGCGACGCCGGCGGCCCAGAAGCAGTCCTCGACCAGCCAGAGCTCGTCGAGCCCCGCGTCTTCGGCCTGGCGCGCGAGGTCGCGCAGCTTGGCCGGCGGCTGCTCGCGGTTGATCCGCACCCCCACGGACGAGGTCGGTGTGTACACGCGCGGCTCCTGTTCAGATCCGGGAAAACGCGGGCGCGTACTCGAACGCGCCCGCCTGGGTGGGTTCGTACGCGGCCAGCGTCCGCGCCTGGAAGTTTCGGCCCCACCACGGCTCCGGAGCCGTGATCGACAGGTCCGCCGCCGCGACGAACCCGAACCGCGAGTAGTAGGCGGGCTCGCCGAGCGGGCCGAGCCCGACCGCGGCCGCGGTGTCGTCGCCGAGCCGGGCCCGGCTGCAGCACACGTGCCCGACGACGGCACCCTCGCGGACGGCGACCAGCGACAGGGCGCTGATCAGGTCGCCTTCGGCGCGGAGTTCGTCGACGAGGGGTGCTTCGACCGGGATGACGCCTGCTTCGCGCCGGAAGGCTTCGCTGTGGACGGCGCGGATCGCGGCCTGGTCGCCAGGCAGCTCACGGCGGATCAGCATGATCGCTACCCTGCCCCGGCCGGCGGTGGACGGCAATCGGGTTTCGGGGCCGTTGTGCGCAGCCCCCGGTTCACCGCCAGCGGAGGGCACTGGCGATTTCGGGTGAACGGCCCGCTCGAGCTGCGCGAATGGCCTAGTGTCCGATTCGTGCAGCAAGGATCTCAGTACCCGTATCCGCAGTACCAGCCGCCGCAGTATCCCGGCTACCCGCCGCCGAAGTCCGGGGGGAAGACGGTGCTGGTCGGCGTGCTCGTGCTGGCCGGGGTGGGTGTCGGCGCGTTCTTCCTGGTGACGGCGGACCGCAGGCAGTCGACGGCCGCGGCGAGCTCGACGGCTCCGGCGGGCGAGGCCGACAAGTACACCTCGCTGCCCCGGTGCAGCGAAGTCGGCAGCCGGATGAACAACTTGCCGCCCCTGTCGAGTGACGGCCCGGCGGAGCCGGCGAGCACCTCGGACGACCAGATCCAGCTTTCGCAGCTGAGCTGCTCGTGGACGAAGTCCGGCTCGTCGTCCGGCACGGTGTCGATGATGCTCGCGAAGTCGCTGCGCCCGGCCTCGGGAGCGGGACCGGGGTACGCGAAGGCGGGTTACGACACCGAAGTGGATCGCGGCGCGAAGCCGATCACCGAGAAGATCGGGAAGGCGACGAAAGCCGTGGACGTCGACTACGACCAGAGCGGCGCCATGCAGTGCGGGGTGCGGTTCTACCAGGGCAACGTCGACGTGACCGTGGTCGTCACGGCCGCCGACACGGCCGACCGGAACCTCGAACGGTGCCGCCGCAACGCGCACAGCCTGGCCAAAGCCGCCTCGGAATCGCTCGGCTGAACACACGAAAAAGGCCTCCTCACGGGCGAACCGTGAGGAGGCCTGTTTCAAGCGATCAGTCGAACGCCTTCGAGATCAGCGCCTTCTGCTCCACTTCGTGCACCTTCGACGAACCGGCCGACGGGGCCGCCATCGGGCGGCGCGAGACGACCTGCAGGCCCGAGAGCACCTCCGGGAACTTCCGGGGCAGGTTCAGGCCGAAGAACGGCCACGCGCCCTGGTTCTCCGGCTCCTCCTGGACCCACGCGACCTGCGTCGCGTTCGTGTAGCGCTCCAGGGCCGCCAGCAGCTTCTTCTTCGGCAGCGGGTAGTACTGCTCGATCCGCACGATCGCGACGTCGTCGGCTTCGCGCTTCGTCCGCTCGGCCACCAGCTCCCAGTACAGCTTCCCGGAGGTCAGCAGCACCTTGCGGATCTTCGACGGGTCCGGGGTGACGTCGTCGATGACGGACATGAAGCGGCTTTCGCCGGTGAAGTCCTCGACCGCCGACGTCGCCGCCTTGTTGCGCAGCATCGACTTCGGGGTGAAGACGACCAGCGGGCGCTGGATGCCGTCGAGGGCGTGGCGGCGCAGCAGGTGGAAGTAGTTCGCCGGGGTGGACGGCACCGCCACCGTCATCGAGCCCTCCGCGCACAGCGAGAGGAACCGCTCGATGCGGCCGGACGTGTGGTCCGGGCCCTGGCCCTCGTGGCCGTGCGGCAGCAGCAGCACGACGTCCGAGCGCTGGCCCCACTTGGCCTCGCCGGAGGAGATGTACTCGTCGATGACGGTCTGCGCGCCGTTGACGAAGTCACCGAACTGCGCTTCCCACATGACCAGCGACTCGGGGTTGGCCACCGAGTAGCCGTACTCGAAGCCGACGGCCGCGTACTCCGACAGCGCCGAGTCGTAGATCATCACGCGACCCTGGCCGTCGGCCAGGTTCTGCAGCGGCGAGTACTCCTGGCCGGTCTTGCGGTCGATGAAGACCGAGTGCCGCTGGGTGAACGTGCCGCGGCGCGAGTCCTGGCCGGACAGCCGCACCAGGCGGCCCTCCATCGCCAGCGACCCGAACGCGAGCAGCTCGCCGAACGCCCAGTCGATGTCGCCCTCGCGGGACATCTTGTGACGGCGTTCCATGACCGGCTTGACGCGCGGGTGCGGCGTGAAGCCCTCCGGCACGTTCACGAACGCATCGCCGATGTGCTCCAGCGTCTTGCCGGTGATCGCCGTCGCGACCTTGGCCGGGACCTGCTGCTCCTCCTCGACCGAGGGGCTCGCCTTCGCCGGGTGCTTCTCCAGCTCCCGGACCTCGTTGAAGACGTGCTCCAGCTGGCTCGAGAAGTCGCGCAACGCGGCTTCGGCCTCTTCGACGGAGATGTCACCGCGGCCGATCAGCGACTCGGTGTAGGTCTTCCGCACCGAACGCTTCGTGTCGATGATGTCGTACATCGCCGGCTGCGTCATCGAGGGGTCGTCGCCCTCGTTGTGGCCGCGGCGGCGGTAGCAGATCAGGTCGATGACGACGTCCTTGTGGAACGCCTGCCGGTACTCGACGGCCAGCTTGGCCACCCAGTGCGCGGCCTCCGGGTCGTCGCCGTTCACGTGGAAGATCGGCGAGCCGATCATCTTCGCGACGTCGGTGGCGTACTGCGACGAGCGCGAGTGCTCCGGCGCGGTCGTGAAGCCGACCTGGTTGTTGACGATCACGTGCACGGTGCCGCCGGTGCGGTACCCGCGCAGCAGCGACAGGTTCAGCGTCTCGGCGACGACGCCCTGGCCCGCGAAGGCCGCGTCGCCGTGCATCAGGACCGGCAGCACGGTGTAGCCCTCGCCGCCCTTGTCCAGGAGGTCCTGCTTCGCGCGGACGATGCCCTCGAGCACCGGGTCCACGGTCTCCAGGTGCGACGGGTTGGCGGTCAGGGAGACCTTCGTCTCGCCGTCGCCGAACATGCGGAAGTACTTGCCCTCGGCGCCGAGGTGGTACTTCACGTCACCGGAGCCGTGCGCCTGGCCCGGGTCGAGGTTGCCCTCGAACTCCTGGAAGATCTGGCTGATCGGCTTGCCGACGATGTTGGCCAGGACGTTCAGCCGGCCGCGGTGCGGCATGCCGATGACGACCTCGTCGAGCTCGTGCTCGGCGGCCTTGTCCAGCAGCGTGTCGAGCAGCGGGATCGCCGTCTCGCCGCCTTCGAGCGAGAAGCGCTTCTGGCCGACGTACTTGGTCTGCAGGAACGTCTCGAACGCCTCGGCGGCGTTCAGCTTCGAGAGCACGTACTTCTGGACCGCGGGGTCCGGCTTCTCGTGCGGGATCTCGACGCGCTCCTGGATCCAGCGGCGCTCCTCGGGGTCGAGGATGTGGGTGTACTCGATGCCGACCGTGCGGCAGTAGGAGTTGCGCAGCACGCCCAGGATGTCGCGCAGCTTCATCCGCTCCTGGCCGGCGAAGCCGCCGACCGGGAACTCGCGGTCGAGGTCCCAGAGGGTGAGACCGTGGGACAGGACGTCCAGGTCGGCGTGGCTGCGCTGGCGGTAGTTCAGCGGGTCGGTGTCGGCCATCAGGTGGCCGCGCATCCGGAACGCGTCGATCAGCTCGATCACGCGGGCGGTCTTGTCGACCGGGCCGTCCGGGATGTCGGCGACCCAGCGGATCGGCTCGTACGGCAGGCGCAGGCTGGTGAAGACGTCGTCGTAGAAGCCGTCCTCGCCGAGCAGCAGCTGGTGGATGCGCTTGAGGAACTCGCCGGACTCCGCGCCCTGGATGATGCGGTGGTCGTAGGTCGAGGTCAGCGTCATGATCTTGCTGATGCCGAGGTCGACCAGCGTCTTCTCGCTGGTGCCCTCGAAGGCGGCCGGGTACTGCATGGCGCCGACCCCGATGATGGCGCCCTGGCCGGCCTGCAGCCGCGGCACCGAGTGGTTGGTGCCGATGCCGCCCGGGTTGGTCAGCGAGATCGTGGTGCCGGAGAAGTCGTCCGCCGTCAGCTTGTTGTTGCGGGCCTTCTTGACGATCTCCTCGTAGGCCTGCCAGAACTGCAGGAACGACATGTCCTCGCAGCCCTTGATCGAGGCCACGACGAGCGTGCGGGAGCCGTCCTTGCCCTTCATGTCGATCGCGAGCCCGAAGTTGACGTGCTCCGGCGTGACCGCGAACGGCTTCCCGTCGATCAGCTGGTAGTGCCGGTTCATGTTCGGGTAGGCCTTCAGCGCCCGCACCATGGCGTAGCCGATGAGGTGCGTGAAGGAGATCTTGCCGCCGCGGGTGCGCTTGAGGTGGTTGTTGATGACGATGCGGTTGTCCGCCATCAGCTTCGCCGGGACCGCGCGCACGCTGGTCGCGGTCGGGACGCTCAGCGAGGCGTCCATGTTCTTGGCGATGGCCGCCGCGGCGCCGCGCAGCTGCTTCGACTCCGGCTCTTCCTTCTTCGCGTCGGCCTTGGGCTCGGCCTTCGCGGCCGGCTTCGGCGCTGCCTTCTGCTCCGGCTTCGGGGCCGCCTTCGCGGGCGCCGCCGTGGCCGGGGCCGACTTGGTCGCCGACTGCTTGGCCGCCGACTCGGCGTTCCGCACCGCTCCGGCCGACGGCTGGGAGGCCTGGCCGTTGGTGGCGGCCTTGGCGTCGGACTGCTGCTGCCGGGCGTTGTCCGCCTTGGCCTGCGCGTTCTGCGTCGGCTTGAAGTCCGCGAAGAAGTCGTGCCAGGCGGCATCGACTGAAGAAGGGTCTGCGAGGAACTGGTCGTACATCTCTTCGACCAGCCACTCGTTAGGGCCGAACTGTGACGCAGGGCTGCTGCTGGACACGGCTGGGGCTCGCCTCTATCCGTCTCGATCTCGATCTTGAATCCGCTGATGCGCCTACCAGGCTAACCCCCTCGGTGACCGCGATGTGATGGAACCGGCCTGTGTGAGGCGAGGCGCACTAGGGTATCGGTCACTGACTCGATCAAGATGTGCTAAGGGAACCTTAAGCGCTGGACCGGGTACAGGGTTCCCGGCCTGCTAAGGCGTCGCCCCGATGACCTCGGCGAGGTCCGCGCCGAGCGGGTACGGCGGCTCGTGCGGCACCAGCTTGACCGCCAGGTGCAGCTGGTCGGTGGCCAGGAGGCCGGCGATGTCCCGCATGACCGGCGTGACGTCGGTGACGGCGGTGATCCACTCGTCGACGTAGTGGTCGACGGCCCCGCCGCTCAAGGCGAGCCGGATCGCCTGGAAGTTCAGCGCCGTGTGGTCGAGGTCTCGCTCCGCTTCCCACTGGACGTGCCCGTGGGCCAGCGCCTGCTCGAAGCCTTCACGGGTGAGTTCGACCGCCAGGATGCGCTCGTGGCCGGGCTTGCGCCCGTTGCCGCTGTCGTGGGCCGCGAGCCGGAACGACGGCGTGACCCGCACCCTCCCGCCCCGCTCGAACGCCTGCTTCTCGAGCGCGGCGTCCGCGACGGCGGGCGAGCAGGCCTGGTAGACCCGGACGGTCGTCTCGGTCTGCGCCGCCCGGACCTGCCGGTCGGGAACCCGCTTCTCTTCGAACATGCCCGCCATGCTCCCAGCGCCCCGGCCGCCGGGCCACGAACTTTCGTGCGCAAGAGGCCATCACCCGTGATCCGGGACGTAACTCGCGTGATTGAGGCCGGAACTCGCGTGATTGAGGCCGGAACTCGCGAGTTCCGGCTCTGATCACGCGAGTTGCGGCTTGGATCACGCGAGTTACGGGTTCAGCCGAGGGCCCAGAGGCGGGCGTAGTGGCTGTTGGCGGCCAGGAGCTCGGCGTGGGTTCCGGTTTCCACGATCCGGCCGTGGTCCAGGACCACGATGCGGTCCGCGCGGGCCGCCGTCGCGAGGCGGTGGGCGACCACGAACGTCGTGCGGCGGCGGGCCACCGTCTCCGTGGCCCGCAGGACCGCCGCCTCCGTCGAGGGGTCCAGGGCCGCCGTTGCCTCGTCGAGCAGGAGGACGTCCGGGTCCACCAGCTCCGCCCGCGCCAAGGCCACCAGCTGGCGCTGGCCCGCCGACAGCGAGCGGCCGCGCTCGCCCACCGGCTGCAGGAAGCCCGAGGACAGGGCCGCGACGCCGTCCAGCGCGCCCACCGCGCGGACCGCCGCCTCGACCTCCGCGTCGGACGCGTCCGGACGGCCGTAGCGGACGTTGTCGGCCACCGTGCCCGAGAACAGGTGGGCTTCCTGCGGCACCACGCCCATCCGGCGCCGCAGGCCGGCCAGCTCGTACTCGCGGACGTCCGTGCCGTCGATCCGGACCTCGCCGCCGGTGACGTCGTAGTAGCGCGCCACCAGCTTCACCGCCGTCGACTTCCCGGCGCCGGTCGCGCCGACGAGCGCGATCGTCTCGCCGGCCGCGACGTCCAGCGAGAACTCCGCCAGCGCCGGGGTCTCGGCGCCGGTGTAGGAGAACTCGACCTCCTTGAACGAGACTTCGCCGCGCAGCCGGGCCGGCACCGCGACCGCCTTCTCCGCCGCCGGCACCGACGTCGGCGTCCGCAGCAGGTCGCCGATGCGGTTCAGGCCGACGCTCGCCTGCTGGTAGCCGTCGAACACCGCCGACAGCTGCTGGATCGGCGAGAAGAACTGCTGCAGGTACAGCAGGAAGGCGAGCAGCACACCGGCCGACAGCGTCCCCGCTGAGACGCGGTTGGCCCCCGCCACCAGCACCGTCGTCGTCGCCAGGTCCGACATCAGCGCCACCAGCGGGAAGTACGTCGCCACGTACCGCTGGGCCCGCAGCCGCGAGCGCCGGTAGTCGTCGCTGCGTGAGGCGAACGCCTCCGCGGAACGGTCTTCGCGCGTGTACGCCTGCGCGACCCGCAGCCCGCTGACGTTCTCCTGCATGTCCGCGTTCACGACGCTGACCCGCTCGCGGGCCTCGTTGTACGCCTTCGACGCCGAGCGCCGGAAGATCACCGTGGCCACCGCCAGCACCGGCACCATCGCCAGCGCGTACAGCGCCAGCCCGGCGTCGGTGACCAGCAGCGCGGCCGTGATCCCGGCCAGCGTCAGCGCGCTGACCACCGCGGTGGCGAGCCCGGTCTGCAGGAACGTCGAGAGCGCGTCGACGTCCGTCGTCATCCGGGTCATGATCTTCCCGGACAGCTCCCGCTCGTAGTAGTCGAGCCCGAGCCGCTGCAGGTGCGCGTAGCTGCGGACGCGCAGCGCGTACAGCACCGTTTCGCCCACCCGTGACGTCAGCCGCGTCTGCGCGAAGACCACCAGCCAGTCGGCCGCGATCACCGCGGCGCCGATCCCGGCGGCCAGCCAGATCATCCACTCGACACCGGTGCGCACCCCGTGGTCGACGCCGAACTGGTACAGCCCCGGCAGCGCGATCGACGCCAGCGCGTCCGCCGCCACCAGCCCGATCACCAGGAACAGGGGCCCGCGGACCGGCCGCAGCAGCCCGGCCAGCCGGAACTTCGGGTCGGGTGCGGTGACGTCCACCTCGGGCAGCCGCGGCTCGTCGACGACGGCCGGCAGCTTGCGCACGCCCTCGATCAGCTCCGGTGTCGGCGGCACGTCCAGGCCGCCGCCCCCGCCGACGAACCCGCTGCTGTTCGGGTCGCCGCTGCGCAGGCGCGCGGCTTCGGCCAGTGCGTCGACCTCGTCGCGGTTCTCGTCCCGCGGCCACAGCGACGGCGTGACCCCACCCGGCCCGCGGTCGAGACCCTCACAGCGGTGCTTCTCTTCGACGTCGTCGCCCGGGCCGGCCACGAGTTCGCGGAACAGCGGGCAGCGCGCCATCAGCTCCGCTTCGGTGCCGACGTCGACGACGCGGCCCTCGTCCAGCACCGCGATCCGGTCGGCCAGGGCGAGGGTGGAGCGCCGGTGGGCGATCAGCAGCGTGGTCCGGGCCGCGGTGACCGACCGCAGGGTGTCGTGGATCGCCGCTTCGGTGACGGTGTCGATGGCCGAGGTCGCGTCGTCGAGGACCAGGATCCGCGGGTCGGTGATCAGGGCCCTGGCCAGCCCGAGCCGCTGCCGCTGCCCGCCCGAGAGCGTCAGCCCGCGCTCGCCGACCAGCGTGTCGTAGCCGTCCGGCAGCGCGCGGATGAAGCCGTCCGCCTCCGCGGCCTTCGCCGCGGCGACGACCTCCTCCTCGGTGGCGTCCGGACGGCCGTAGGCGATGTTGTCCCGGATCGAGGAGGAGAACAGGAACGCCTCCTCGAACACCACGCCGATCGCCTGCCGCAGCTGCCGCAGCGGGACGTCCCGGATGTCGAGGCCGCCGACCCGCACCGCGCCCTCGTGCACGTCGTAGAACCGGGGCAGCAGCAACGAGATCGTCGACTTCCCCGAGCCCGCGGTGCCGACCAGCGCGAGGGTTTCGCCCGGGTTCGCGGTGACCGAGAGACCGGCCAGCACCGGTTCGCTGCGGGTGTAGCCGAACCGGACGCCGTCGAGCTCCACACCCAGCGGCCCGTCCGGCAGCGGCCGTGCGTCCGGCGCGTCGGCGACCTCCGGCTGCGCGTCGATCAGCTCGTACACCCGCTCGGCGCCGGCGCGGGTCAGCTGGGCCTGCACGACCAGGCCGGAGAGCATCCGGGCCGGGCCGATCAGCGTCGCGAGGTAGGTGGCGAAGGCCAGGAACGTGCCGAGGGTGATGGACCCGTTCAGCGCGAGGACGCCGCCGATCCCGAGCACGGCGACCTGGCCGGCGGCGGGCAGCGCGGCGGTGGTCGCGGTCGGGACCGCCGAGAGCTTCGCCGCGCGAAGCCGCTCCCCGAACAACTTGCGCGCGGTCGCTTCCAGCTTCGAGACTTCCCGCGCCTCCTGGCCGAAGCCCTTGACCACGCGGACCCCGGTGACGGTCTCTTCGACCTGCTGCGCGACGTCCGCCGCGCGCTGCTGCGCCGACCACGTCGCCGGGAAGAGGCGCTTGCGGCTGCGCGCCACGATGATGCCGACCGCGGGCGTGACGACCAGCGCGATCAGCGTCAGCACCGGCGAGAGCCACAGCATCGCGACGAACGACAGCAGCGCGAAGACCACCGAGCCGAAGGACAGCGGGACCTGCATCAGGATCCCGGTCACCAGCTGCAGGTCGGAGATCGCGCGCGAGGCGACCTGGCCGGTGCGCAGGGCGTCCTGCTTGCCGCCGTCCAGCCGCGAAACGGCGTTGAAGACGCGCTGGCGCAGATCGTGCTGCACGTCGAGGGCGAGCTTCCCGCCGAGGTAGCGGCGCGCGAACGCGGTGCCGAAGGCGACCAGCTGCAGCGCGACCAGGAAAACGGCGATCCCGGGCAGCCCGCCGGTCCGCCCGGCCACCGCGTCGTCCACCGCCGTGCGCACCAGCAACGGGCTGGCGGCCTGCACGCCGACGCCGAACGCGGCCGCGAGCAGCGACAGCACGACGAGCACACGGTGCTCCCACGCCGCCGCGGACAGCCGGCGGATCCAGCCGGCTGTCTCGGTGGGTGGGAGCTCTTGACGGGAACGGGGCGGAGCGACGGTCACGTTGTGACAGTAAGCGCCACCACCGACAAAATATTTCCTCGAACGCCGCGAAGGCCACCACGAGCCGCTCGTGGTGGCCTTGGCGGGTGTGGGGAAAAACGTTATCTGTTTGTTTTAAAAAAA
>NZ_JBHVXZ010000185.1:0-13727 GCF_042881395.1 Amycolatopsis sp. NPDC058278
GACGGCCGCCATGGCCGACGTCGCGGCGACGCTGGGCCTGGTGGCCGGGCGTTTCGCGGGCTCACGTGCGGAACCCCTGGGAACGGGGGTGCCGGGCACACTGCCCGGCACCCCGTTTTTCTTGCTTTCCGGCACCGGGGGCTTTGAGAGTACGTGGACTTTGTGTTACAAAGTGCGCAGCAACTTTGCGATTCAAAGTCCAGGAAAGGAGGACGCCATGACTGGGGGACCGGCGTTCGCACTGCACGGCCTCACCAAGCGGTTCGGGCAGGTCACGGCGGTCGGCGGGGTGTCCGTCGAGGTCGCGCGCGGCGAGGTCGTCGCGCTGCTCGGGCCGAACGGCGCGGGCAAGTCGACCACCGTCGACATGCTGCTCGGCCTGACCAAGCCGGACGCGGGGGACGTCACCGTCGCCGGCGGCAGCCCACGCGAAGCCGTCGACCGGGGGCTCGTCGGCGCGATGATGCAGAACGGCGCGCTGCTGCCGGACGTCACGGTCGGCGAGATCGTCGGCCTGATCGTCTCGACGCACGAGAAGCCGCTGCCCGCCGAAGAGGTGATCGCCCGGGCCGGTCTCGAAAAGCTCGTCAAACGCCGCTGCGGCAAGCTGTCCGGCGGCGAACGCCAGCGCGTCCGGTTCGCGCTCGCCCTGGCCGGCGACCCGCAGGTGCTCGTGCTCGACGAGCCCACCGCGGCGATGGACGTCGACGGCAGGCGGGCGTTCTGGGCGGCCATCCGCGAGTTCGCCGCCGGCGGCCGGACCGTGCTGTTCGCGACCCACTACCTCGCCGAGGCCGAGGACTACGCCGACCGCGTGGTGCTGATGCGCCACGGCGTCGTCGTCGCCGACGGCCCGGTCGCCGAAGTCCGGGCCGCGGTGTCCGGCCGGGTGCTCAAGGCCGCCGTCCCGGGCGCCACCGAGGCCGAACTGGCGCACCTGCCGGGCGTCACCGGCGTCCAGCTGCGCGGCGGCCGCGCCGAGCTGGCCTGCGCCGACTCCGACGCCGCCATCCGCGCCCTGCTCGCGGCGCATCCCGAAGCATCCGACATCGAAATCACCGCGCTCGGTCTCGAAGAGGCCTTCCTGGCGCTGACCGCCGAGGAGGTCGCGGCGTGAACACGACGTACCTGAGCCTGGAGATCAAGCGGATCGTCCGCAGCCCGCAGTTCACCATCTTCACCATCGGCATGCCGGTGGCGATGTACCTGCTCTTCGGAGCCATCTTCGGCGATTACGTACTGGACAACGGCCTGCACTCGAGCACGCAGACGATGATCGGCATGGCCGCGTACGGCGCCAGCGGCGGTGCCTTGTTCACCGGCACCCGGGTGGCGCAGGAACGCACGGACGGCTGGCAGCGCCAGCTCCGCCTGACGCCGATGCGGGGCGCCGGTTACCTTGTCGTCAAGGTCGCGTCGGCGATGGCTGTCGCCCTGCCGGTGCTGCTGGCGATCTTCTTCGTCGGCTTCCTGCGCGGGGAGCCGCTCACCATGGCCGAGTGGGGCAGGCAGCTGGTCTTCCTGTGGGCGGCCACCCTGCCGTTCGCCGTCCTCGGCCTGGCCATCGGCCTGTTCGGGAAGGGCGACACGGTCGGCGCGGTCACCGGCGCGCTGATGATGCCGCTCGGCATGCTCGGCGGCTTGTGGATCCCTCTGGAGATCCTGCCCGGCTGGATGGCGACGGTGGCGCACTTCGTGCCCACCTACTGGCTGCGCCGGGTGGGCCTCGATCCGTTGATCCACGCGTCGGGGACGTGGGTGGCGGTGCTCGTGCTCGCGGGCTGGCTGGTCGTGCCCGCCCTGGTCGTGGTGCACCGGTTCCGGCTGGACACGGCCCGGCTCTGACTGCGTGTTAGCTTCCGTGCAGCGTTGAGGGGTCTGCACGGGAGGAGGGCGAAACAGGTGGAAGACGAGCCGATGTCGGCCGAGGAGTCGCTGAACCTGATCGCCCAGCAGCACCGGCGGACCCGCCGGGAACTGGGCGGGGGCCCGGCGCGGATGCTCGCCGCCTGGGCCCTCGCCTGGATCGTCGGCTGGGGCTTCACCTACGTCACGACGTTGCCCGGCGTGGGGGTGCCCGGCTGGGTCAGCGGCGGCATCGTCGTCCCGGTGCTGTTCCTCGGCGCCGTCGCCTACACGACCTACACCAGCATCCGCACCGGCCGCGGGATCCGCGGGCCGTCCCGCACGGTCGGGGCGATGTACGGCTACGGGTGGGCGCTCGGCTCGGTCGGGCTGATGGTCGTCGACATCCGCATCACGAGTTTCCAGGCGCTGTCCACGGACCAGGTGTCGCTGCTGTGGACCGGCACGTGGCTGCTGTTCACCGGCGTGATGTACCTGGCGGGCGGCATGGTGTGGCAGGACAGGCTGATGTACGGCCTCGGCGCGTGGATGATCGTGTCGGCCGCGCTGAGCGTGCTGGTCGGCTACCCGGCGAACTTCCTCGTGCTCACCGTCTGCGGGGGCGGTGGCTTCCTGCTGGGCGCGATCGTCTACTTCGTCCGCGAGAAGACCGGCCGATGAGCGAACTGCCGCAGCTCGACCCGGTCATCCACGCCCAGGCGCGGCTGCGGGTCACGGTCGCGCTCGCCGGCCTGCGCGCCGGCGACCAGATCACCTTCCCGCGGCTGCAGCAGCTCCTGGACATGACGGCCGGTAACCTCTCGACGCACCTGCGCAAGCTCGAGGACGCCGAGTACGTCGAGATCACCAAGGCCTACGAGCACCGCACGCCGGTCACCCTGGTGCGGCTGACCGCGGCCGGGCGCGCGGCGTTCGAGAGCTACACCAAGGCGCTGCACCAGCTGCTGGACGCCACCGGCGGGGACTGACGTGGGCCGCTGGGTGATCCACCTCGACCTGGACGCCTTCTACGCGTCGGCCGAGCAGCTCACCCGCCCGACGCTGGCCGGGCGCCCGGTGCTCGTCGGCGGCACCGGGCCCCGCGGGGTCGTCGCCGGGGCGAGCTACGAGTCGCGGGTGTTCGGCATCCGCTCGGCGATGCCGATGTCGCAGGCGCGGCGGCTGCTGCCGGCGAACGGCGTGATCGTGCCACCGCGGTTCCGCGTCTACGAGCGGCTCAGCCAGGAGGTCTTCGCCGTCGTCACCGAGGTCGCGCCGGTGCTGGAGAAGATTTCCCTCGACGAAGCCTTCGCCGAACCGCCATCGCTGGTCGGCGCTTCCTTCGACGAGGTCACGGCCTTCTGCGCCGCGCTGCGGGCCCGGATCCGGTCGGAAACCGGCCTGGTGGCGTCGATCGGCGCGGGCAACGGCAAGCAGATCGCGAAGATCGCCTCCGACGAGGCCAAACCGGACGGGCTGCTGGTGGTGCCGCAGGGCACGGAACGCGAGTTCCTCGCCCCGCTGCCGGTGCGCGCGCTGTGGGGCATCGGCCCGGTCGCCGAGGGCAAGCTGCGGTTCATCGGCGTCCAGACGCTCGGGCAGCTGGCGGCACTGTCCGAACAGGACGCCGTGGCCACGCTCGGCGGCGTGGTCGGCCGCGACCTGCGGCGGCTCGCCACCGGCGCCGACGACCGCCCGGTGGCCGGCCGCGCCGAGACCAAGCAGGTCAGCGCCGAGACGACGTTCGACACCGACATCAAGGACTTGCCGACGTTGCGGGCGGAGGTCCGCCGGATCGCGGTGGGCGCGCACCGGCGGCTGCTGAAGGCCGGCCGGGTGGCGCGGACGGTGGTGATCAAGCTGCGGCACACGGACATGCACACGGTGACCCGTTCGGAGACGATCTCCGCGCCCACGGACGACCTGGCCGAGCTGGCGGCCACCGCGGAGCGGCTGCTGATCGACCCGGCGGAGTTCGGCGGCATCCGGCTGGCGGGCGTCGCCTACAGCGGCCTTTCGGTGCCCCACCAGGACGCGCTGTTCACCCTGGCCGCGCCTTCGGTGCCTTCGACGGTGGTGTCCACCGCGCCGGCGCCGGTGGCAGCATCGCCGTCGGAGTGGCGCCAGGGCGACGACGTGGTCCACGAGGAGTTCGGCACGGGCTGGGTCCAGGGCGCGGGCCACGGCCGGGTGACGGTCCGCTTCGAGCACCGGTCATCGGGACCCGGCATCGCGCGAACGTTCCCCCAGTCGGACCCGGCCCTGACCCGCGGTGAACCCGGCGACTGCCTGGCGTAGGGCCTACTCCGCCGAGCAGCCCTGCAGCTTCGCGACTTCCTGGCCCGCCAGGAGGAACGCGCCGACGCCGTAGGCCGCGGTGTCCGTGGGCTTCGCCGTGGCCGGGCGGTCGCCCACCGGCTGGACGTAGCCCACCAGGCCGCTCGGCTGCAGCGCCTTCGTCGACAGCGCCGTCCAGGCCTTGTCGACCACCGGGCGGAAGCGGGCCGGGTCGAGGACGCCCGCGGTGATGCCCCAGCCGAGGCCGAACGTGAAGAACGCCGTGCCGCTGGACTCCGGGCCGCCGTGGTCCCACGGGTTCAGCAGGTCGGAGTTCCAGAAGCCGTCACGCCGCTGGGCCAAAGCCAGCGTGGAAGCCATCTTCTTGAACACCCGCAGGTATTCCGGCCGCCGCGGGTCGCCGGCCGGCAGCACCTGCAGGACCTTCGTCAACGCCGCCAGGGCCCAGCCGTTGCCGCGCGACCAGAACACCCCGGAGCCCTTGAACCGCGCGTCGCGGTACCACAACCCGGTGAACTCGTTGAACAGCTTGTGCTCGGTGTACGAGAAGAGTGTGTGCATTGCGTCCGAATAGGACGGATCGTGGTCGATCAGGCTCATCCGCGCGAACGACGGCATCGCCATGTTCAGCGCGTCGACGTAGTTCCAGTAGTCGCGGTGCCCGGCCTGCACGGACGCCACCTCGTCGCGGATCCGCGTGCGAATCGAATCCAGGGGGATCTCCGGGTGGAAGTAGGTGTAGAGGTCCAGGTACGCCTCACCGGCCGCCTGGTTGTCCGGGAAGAACGGCCGCTTCGGGTCCTCGGGCAGCTGGTACTTGTTGGCCTGCGCCCAGGGGTAGGTCTTGTGGTTGGACTGGCCGGTGGTCCGGACCAGGGCCAGGTTGCCGACGTGGAACGTCGCGTTCTGCCAGTCCGGCGAGTCGAGGTTCGTCCCGTTGGCGACCCAGTAGTTGCCCGCGGCCACCATTTCGTCGGAAATCGTGCAGGTCGCGGCGGTCGCCACCGGGGCCGTGAAGAGACTGCCCGCCACCGCCGTGGCCGCGAGCACGCCGAAACCGCGAATTCCCGGGAAACGCATGAAAGCGTCCTCCTCCACTCATGGCGGCGGTCGTCCGCAGCGAGTGAAGCGCCTCCCGGTGGACGTGTCAAGGTGCCGATGAGCGGTACGCCGCAACGGTTTCCAGCAACCGGCGGGCCGCCGACTCGGCGCCCTCGGCGTTCTTCGCCAGCACCAGCGTCAGCACCCGGGAATGCGCCACCAGCTCCATCGGCTCGCCGTTCGCCTTCAGCGCGGCGACCACGGGCACCTGCAGCTGCGCGATCAGCGTGTTGCCCGACGCCCGGATCAGTGCCGCGTGGAACCGCGAATCGGCGTCCCGGAACCCGTCGCCGTCGTCGCGCTCGACCGCGTCGGCCATCTGCGCGTAGGCCGTCGCCATCGCCGAAAGCTCGTCGGGACGCCGGTGCTGCGCGGCGATCCGCGCCGCCTGCGGTTCGATGGCCAGCCGCAGCTCCAGCAGCTCGCGCAGGTGCTCGCGGCCACCGGGAGCGCCGACGCGCCAGGCGATGACGTCCGGGTCGATCGCGTCCCACGCCTCGGGCGGCAGCGTCCAGGTCCCGACCCGCGGGCGTGCGGTGACCATGCCCTTGGACTCGAGCACGCGCAACGCCTCGCGCACCACCGTCCGGGACGCCGAGAACCGGCGGCCGAGCTCCTCGGGGACGAGCGGCTGCCCGTCCCCGAGGACGCCTTCGACGATGAGCCGGCCCAGTTCGCCGACGATGCGGGCGTGGAGGTTCCGCGGGGGGCCCACCGCTACTCGGGCAGGCCGACGCGCCGCTCCCCGCTGCGCAGCTGCTGCAGCACGACCGCGATCACCAGCAGGGCGCCGTGGGCGACGTTCTGCCAGAACGGGTTGATGCCCAGCCCGGACATGCCGTTGTCGAGCACGCCCAGGATGACCACCGCGAGCACGGTCGAAATGATCGACCCGCGCCCGCCCTTGAGCATCGTGCCGCCGAGCGCGGCGCCGGTGACGGCCTGCAGTTCCAGGCCCTCGGACCCGGACGTCGGCTGGCCGGACCCGGTGCGGGCGGTGATCAGCACGCCCGCGATCGCCGCGACCACGCCGACCAGCGCGTACACGCCGATGATGTACCGGTTGATGTTGATGCCGGCCAGCCGCGCGGCGGTGTCGTTGCCGCCGATGGCGTAGACGTTGCGGCCGATGTCGGTGTACTTGAGCAGGAAGTGCAGCAGCGCCGCGACGATCAGGAACACCCACACCAGTGACGGCAGGCCCGCGATCGCGCCCTTGGCCAGGAAGATGAACAGGTCGTCGCCACCGGTGTAGCCCTGCGCCTTGCCGTTGGAGATCACCTGCGCGATGCCCTTGTAGGTGGCGAGCATGGCCAGCGTCGCGACCACCGGGTTGACCCGGCCGAAGATGATGATCATGCCGTTGACCAGGCCGCAGAGGATGCCGACGCCGACCGCGGCCAGGATGCCGACCTCGGCGTTGCCGGTCGAGGTGAACACCATCGCCGAGATGACCGAGGCCAGCCCGGCCATCGAGCCGACCGAGATGTCCAGCGCGCCCAGGATGATCACCAGCGTCTGCACCAGGGCCAGCAGCCCCATGATGGTGATCGCGCTGCCGATCAGCAGCAGGTTGTTGGTGCGGAAGAAGTTCTCGTTCAGCACGCTCAGCAGGATCACCAGCGCGATCAGCGTGATGATCAGGCTCGAGTTCTGCACGCCGATGCCGGTGAGCACGCGGCGCGCGGCCGACGGCTGGGGCGGCGCGGCGGGGGCCGACGTTTCCTTGGTGGGGGTACTCATGCGCCGATCTCCTGGGCTTCGTCCACGGCTGGTTCGGTTTCGGGGATGGCGAGGGTCAGCACGGCTTCCTCGGTCGCGTCTTCGCGGCTGATCTCGCCCGCCAGGCGCCCGGCCCGCATCACGAGGATGCGGTCGGCCAGCGTCAGCACCTCGGGCAGGTCGGAGGAGATGACCAGCAACGCGATGCCTTCGGCGGCGAGACCGTCGATGATCCGGTAGATCTCGGCCTTCGCGCCGACGTCGACCCCGCGCGTCGGCTCGTCGAGGATCAGCAGCTTCGGCCGCCGCGCGAGCCACCGCGCGAGGACGGCCTTCTGCTGGTTGCCGCCGGACAGCTTGCGGACTTCCTGCTCCATCGACGGCGTCCGCACGCGAAGCTCGCGTACGTACTCCTCGACGAGCGCGCGTTCCTTCGCCCGCTTCACGACCCGGAAGCGGCGAAGCCGGTCCAGGACGGCGATGGAGACGTTGTCCCGTACGGACCGCTGCATGAGCAACGCGTCCGTCTTGCGCTCTTCGGGCGCGAAGCCGATGCCCGCTTTCACGGCGTCACCCGGGTTGTGCGCGCGCAGCCGTTTGCCGTCGAGCTCCACGGTCCCGGACCGGATCGGCAGGTCGCCGACGATCGCCCGGGCCAGCTCGGAGCGTCCCGCGCCGACCAGCCCGGCCAGGCAGACCACCTCGCCCGCGCGGACCTGCAACGAGATGCCGGTGACGTCGTCGGTCGTGACGTCGGCCAGTTTCAGGACCACGTCACCGGTGTCCTGGGTGACACGGCGTTCCAGTGCCGACAGATCACGGCCGATCATCATCCGGACCAGGCCGGCCTCGTCGGTGTCCGCGGCCTGCTGGACGCCGACGAGCTTCCCGTCGCGCAGCACGGCGACGCGGTCGGCGAGCTGGAAGATCTCCTTCATCCGGTGCGAGACGTAGACGACCGCGACGCCGCTGTCGCGCAGCCGCCCGATCAGCCGGAACAGCGCCTCGACTTCGTGCTCGGACAGCGACGACGTCGGCTCGTCGAACGCGATCACCCGCGGTGGCGTGGCCGCGGTGAGCACGCGCAGGATCTCGACGATCTGCCGCTGGGCGGCCGACAGCGCGACGCCGAGCGTCATCGGGTTGAGCACGCCTTCGAAGCCGTACTCGGCGAGCGCGTCCTGCGTCGCCTTCAGCAGCGTGCGGCGGCTGAACACCCGGGCCGTCGCGGGCAGTTCGCCGACGAAGACGTTCTCCGCCACGGAAACGTGCGGGATGATCTCGGGTTCCTGGTAGATCACGCGCACCCCGGCGGCCATCGCCGCGCGCGGGGTGTCGAACGCGACCTCGGTGCCGTCCAGGAGCAGCCGGCCCTCGTCCGGGCCCTGGTCACCGGACAGCACGCGCAGGAGCGTCGACTTGCCGGCGCCGTTCTCGCCCATCAGGGCCAGGACTTCGCCGGAGCGGAACTCCAGCGAGACGTCGTCGAGGGCGGTGACACCGGAGAAGCGCTTGCCGATGCCCTCGACGGCGAGCGCGGGAGGAGAGGCGGACATGTGCGGGCCCTTCGGCGGAGGAGGCCCGCGGGCGGTGCGGCCGGCACCGCCCGCGGACAGCGGTCAGGTGCAGTTGACGCCGGCCTGCTTGTAGTTGTCCTTGTTGACGATCGTGGTCTTGGCGATCGTCTCCGCGGGCAGCTCCTTGCCGTTCTTCACCTTGTCGACCAGCACCTGGATCGCCGAGCGGCCGACCTCGGCGCCGGAGATGTAGAGCGCGGCCTTGTTGCCGGTGTCCTTGTTCGCGGCCCAGTCCTTGCAGGTGAGGTACGCGCCGAGACCGACACCGATGATGTTGTTCGCCGCCACGCCGGAGTTGGCCAGCGCGGTCACGACCCCGGTCTCGTTCTCGTCGTTGCAGCCCCAGACGACCCAGTGCTTGACGCCCGGGTTGGAGCCGATCACGGCACCGGACCGGTTCTGCGCGTCGACGGGGGAGTTGTCGGTGCCGACCTCGATGACCTGGACGTCCGCGCCCGCGGCCTTGGCGAACGCCGACTTCGCGGCGTTGACGCGGTCGGTGCAGACGGTCAGGTCCTGCTTGAACGCGCTGATGATCTTCGTGTCGGCGGCGGTCCAGTTCGCGGCCTTGAACAGCTTCCCGGCCTCGGTGCCGACCGAGTCGCCCATCTGGCTGCCGTTGAAGCCGACGAACGGGGCCTTCGCGCCGGTGCCGTCCTTGATGACGTCGTCGGAGGCGATCAGCGGGATGCCCGCGCTCTTGGCCTTGTCGATCACCTGCGGGCCGATCGCCTGGTCCGGCACGACGATGGCGACACCGTTGGCGCCTTGGGCGACCGCGGCGTCCAGTTCGGTGATCGCCTTGTTGGCGTCCTGGCCGAGGTTGACGACCTTGAGCTCGACGCCGAGCTCCTTCGCCTTCTCCTGCGCGCCCTGCGCCTGCTCGACGAAGTACTGCTGGTCGCCCTGTTTCTGCAGGTAGTACAGGGTGACCTTGCCGTTGGTGGGCGCCTGCTGCTGCGGTGCCGCGGTGTCTTTGCCCGAAGAGCAGGAGGCCAGCAGAGCGCCAGAAATCAAACAACAACCAACAACGCTCCAGGTGCGAAACCTGTGCGGGTATGTGGACATCGAGAGCTCCCATGGGGGCCGAGGTCGGGTGGGTCGGGTCGAGTTCGCGAAGTGACTCGTATTACAAAACACCCCTTCGAGGAGCGTCAAGGCGGAGTTAGCGGAGCGAGACCTACTCTGCGTAGTTTCTTGATCACCGCAGTGAGGGTGATTTATCGTATTTTTTCCGCCCTGGGCTGCACGTTGTCCGGTTTTGTCTAGTGGCGATGTTCTGATCGGTGTTGTCGACTGTGGTGGAAGTTTCACGCGACCCCGGGGACGCCGTCTCTGCCGGATTCGCCTGGCTGGCAGGATGGCCGGACCACGTTAGGGGGACCGATGACGAAGCACCGCGTCGCCGCGCTCGCCGGGGTCGCCGTCCTGGCGGCCGCGTGCAGCAGTCCGCCGCAGCAGCAGGGGCCGGCGCCGACGCCCTTTCCCGAGGCGGCCGCTTCTTCTTCCGCGGGAGCCGCCGCTCCCGAGGGGTCGTTCAGCGTCGTCGCCACGGGGGACGTCCTGATCCACCCGGCGCTGACCGAGCAGGCCGAGGCCGACGGCGGCGGGAAGATCGACTACCGGCCGCTGCTGGCCGGGATCAAGCCGCTGATCTCCGGCGCCGACCTCGGCATCTGCCACCTCGAGACGCCGCTGGCGCCGGAGGGCGGCCCGTACAGCGGCTACCCGTCGTTCAGCGCACCGCCGGAGATCGCCGACGCGATCAAGGACACCGGCTACGACACCTGCTCGACGTCGTCCAACCACACGATCGACCAGGGCGCCGAGGGCGTCACCCGGACCCTCGACAAGCTCGACGGCATCGGCGTCAAGCACACCGGCTCGGCGCGGTCGGCGGGCGAGGCCGCGAAGCCGCTGATCCTCGACGTCCACGGCGTCAAGGTCGCCCAGGTGTCGTACGCGTTCGGCTTCAACGGCATCAAGGTGCCTGCCGGGAAACCGTGGCTGGCCAACCAGATCGACGTCGACGACGTCCTCGCCGCCGCGCGCAAGGCGAAGCAGGCCGGGGCGCAGGTCGTGATCGCGAGCCTGCACTGGGGCGTCGAGTACCAGCACGAGCCGACGGCCGAACAGCGGTCGCAGGCGAAGAAGATCCTGGCGTCGGACGACATCGACCTGATCGTCGGCCACCACGCCCACGTGGTCCAGCCGTTCGAGAAGATCGGCGACAAGTGGGTGGCCTACGGGCTCGGCAACAGCGTCGCCCGCCACTCCGAACCGAAGGGCGACACGGAGGAAGGTGCGGCGGCCCGCTTCCGCTTCGTCCGCGACGGCGACCGCTGGAAGGTCGACAAGGCCGAGTACATCCCGACCCTGATCCGGCTGGAAGCCCCGATCCGCCTGATCGACTTGTCGACATCACCGCCGTCTCCCCAGGTCACCAAGGCCCTCCAGGACACGGACAAGAACATCCTGAGCCTCGGCGCCGCCAAGTCCGGCCTCACCCGCCCCGGCAAGTAACCGTGATCAGCAGGTCGACACGCGTGACGGAGAAGCCGACACGCGTGATTGAAGGGTCGACACGGCCGCACCGGCCGACCCGCGGTGTGTCGACCCTCCAATCACGTGAGTTGGCGTTCTGATCACGCGAGCTGGCGCTTCCATCACGGGGTTCAGTGGGTTCGGGTGGTGATGAGGCGGGCCAGGGAGGCGAGTTCGGCGGTGGCGCGGGAAGGCGGGCCGGTTGCGGCGAGGTCGCGCAGGGCCTTGGCCAGCAACGCCTCCGCCTGGGCCTGGCTCCACTGGCGTCCGCCCGCGGCCTCGACGAGGGAAGCCGCGCGGGCCAGCGCGATCTCGTCCAGGGGGTCGCGCCGGGCGTAGAGCGTGGCGAGGTCGGCGCCGGCGGGCGTGCCCGAAGACAGGGCCGTCACCACCGGCAGTGACTTCTTGCGGTTCTGGAGGTCCGAATACACCGGCTTGCCGGTGACGGCCGGATCGCCCCAGATGCCGAGCAGGTCGTCGACGTGCTGGAACGCCAGGCCCACCGCCCGGCCGAACGCGCCGAAGCGGTCCGCGCCTGCCGGTCCGGAGGCCGCCCCGAGCGTGCAGGCCGCGCCCAGCAGGGCCGCCGTCTTGCCCTCCGCCATCCGGACGCACTCGCCGGGGGTGACGTCGTCGCGTTGCTCGAAGTCCAGGTCCGCGGCCTGCCCTTCGAGCAGGGCCAGCGTCGCCGCCGACAGCACCTTCGCGTTCGCCGCCCCGCTCGGCGCCAGTACCTCGAACGCCAGGCTCAGCAACGCGTCCCCGGCCAGCACGGCCGGCCCGGTGCCGAACACCGTCCACGCCGTCGCGCGGTGCCGCCGGGTGGTGTCGCCGTCCATGACGTCGTCGTGCAGCAGCGAGAAGTTGTGCACCAGCTCGACCGCGACGGCGGCCGGCACGGCGTCGGCCGCTTCCCCGCCCGCGGCTTCGGCGCACAGCAACGCCAACGCCGGCCGCAGCGCCTTGCCGCCGTCGGTGGCCGCCGGCCGCCCGTGGGCGTCCTGCCAGCCGAAGTGGTAGGCGGCGATCCGCCGCATCGCCTCCGGCAGGCGTTCGGCGGCCGCCCGCAACGCCGGGTCGACGAGCCCCTTGCTCCACGCGAGGACGTCGGCGAGCGGACGGGCCGCGGTGCGCGTGTTCATGGTGGTCATCAGCGACCGACCTGGACGTCGTCGAGAGCGCCGAGGGCGTCGGGGACGAGGACGGCGGCGGAGTGGTAGGCGCTGACGAGGTAGGAGGTGATGGCTTGGTCGTTGGTGTTCATGTTGCGGACGTTCAGTCCGGGTTGGTACTCGTCGGGCAGCGATTTCGGGCGGAGGGCGATGACGCCGGCGTCGTCTTCGCCGGTGCGCATGGCGAGGATCGAGGTGGTGCCGGAGGGGCTGATCGGGATCTTGTCGCAGGGCAGGATCGGGACGCCGCGCCAGGCGGTGACGGGCTTGCCGTCGAGGACGGTGGTCTCGGGGTAGATGCGGCGGCTGGTGCATTCGCGGCCGAAGGCGGCGATCGCCTGGGGGTGGGCGAGGAAGAAGCGGGTTTTGCGGCGCCGGCTGAGCAGGTCGTCGAGGTCGAGCGGGGTGGGCGGGCCGGTGCGCGTGGTGATGCGCTGTTTGAGGTCGGTGTTGTGCAGCAACCCGAAGTCGGTGTTGTTGACCAGTTCGTGTTCCTGCCGTTCCCGCAACGCTTCCACGGTCAGGCGCAGCTGTTGTTCGAGCTGGTTCATCGGTTGGTTGTAGAGGTCGGCGACGCGGTTGTGGACCCGCAGGACGGTCTGGGCCACGGCCAGATCGTATTCGCGGGGTGCGGGGTCGTAGTCGACGTAGGTGCCGGGCAACAGCGGTTCACCGTCGTGACCGGCAGCCAGGTCGATCGCGGCTTCCCCCTTGGCGTTCTGGGGTTTCCGTGGCCGTGACAGCGCTTCCGCGACATGGGTGCGGAGGGCCTCGGACCGGCCGTTGAGACGCGCGTAAACCGCGGCGGGCAGGACGAGGGCGGTGACGCGGGTGGCGGCGCGGGCGGTGAAGGTCCAGGTGCCGGGGTCGGGGGCGAGGAGTTCTTCGCCGAAGTGGTCGCCGTCGGTGGCGGCGCCGAGGAGGAGGTCGTCGCCGTAGGGGCCGGTGCCGTGGCGGGTGACTTTGCCGTGGGCGAGGAGGACGAGCGCGTCCCGTGGCGAGCCGGCGGTGAAGAGCGTGTCGCCGGGTTCGTACTCGCGTTGCTCGAAGGCATCCGCCAACGCACCCAGGGCTGTTTCGTCGCCGAAGCCGCGCAGCACGGCGAGTTCCGTGAGTTCGGCGGGGACGACGTGGACGCGGGCGCCGGTGTTGTAGAAGGAGAGCTTGCCGTCGCCGAGGGTGTAGGTGAGGCGCCGGTTGACGCGGTAGGAGCCGGCGGGGACTTCGACCCAGGGGAGCTGGGACAGCAGCCAGCGGGTGGTGATGCCGCGCATCTGCGGCAGCGTTTTGGTGGTGGTGGTCAGTGTCCGTGCCGCGCGAACGCTCAGCGACAGCTGCACCGACGCCGTTTCTTCGGTGACGGTCACGACGTTTCCCGGCCGATTTCGGCGCTTTCGAGGACGGCGAGGGCGTCGGGGACGAGGACGGCGGCGGAGTAGTAGGCGGAGACGAGGTAGGAGATGATGGC
>NZ_JBHVXZ010000186.1:0-13660 GCF_042881395.1 Amycolatopsis sp. NPDC058278
GCGCAGCTCCACGGCCTCCGCGGTGCTCGTCGCGGTGGCGATCCTGCTCTTCCTCCTCGCCGCGGGTGGCGGGTTCGCGCTGGCCAGGGCGGTCGGCGGCGAGTCGCTGCTGCCGCCGGCCGCCGCGCCGCGGGGCACGTCGAACGGCCCGACCGACGTGCCGCCGCCGACGCTGGTGCAGCAGTCCGGCGACGCGAGCTTCGCGACCGGCAACGGCGGTCAGTTCGGCCTCCAGGTGCCGGAGGGCTGGCAGAAGTTCGTCGCCCCGCACACGACGACGAAGTTCGGGGCGAGCACGGCGGTCCAGTACGTCTCCCCCGACGGCCGCCGGTCGCTGCGGGTGGAGCGGCTGGTGAAGTACTTCGCCCAGTTCCCCGACGACGGCGAGTACATCGCCTGGCTGAAGGGGTCCTACCCGGCCAACACCTTCCAGCTCTACGATCCGACACCGCTGCCGGGCGGCAAGGGCTCGACGCTGACGTACCGCCTGACCGAGGGCGGCAACCTCCCCGACCGCGACGGCGCCGGCGGCACCCGGGTGACGTTCATGAACCTGGTCCAGGCGGGCACGAGCCTGTGGATCCTCTCGGTCACCGTGCCGGCGGAGCAGGAGAACTCGGGCCGTGAGGACGTCTTCAACCGCGTCGCCCCCACCCTGAGCGTCTCGGACTAGCCGCCGAGGATCTCGCGGGACACCTGTTCCTGGGCGAGGTGGCGCAGGCCGGCGAAGATCCGGTCGCCGAGCACGGTCGCGACCAGCCCGGTCTCGATGATCTCGTCGAACGACGTCAGGCCCTTCACCGATTCGACGTCGAGCTCCGCGGCGCGCATCGCCAGGCCGGCGTACTCCTCGAGGCGTCCGGCCAGGTTCTCCTGGCCCAGCTCCTTGGCCGTCGCCAGCGCCGCGACGAGGTTGGCCATCGCGCGGTGCTCCGGCGGGTGCGCCTTCCAGCCTCGGCGGTGGATGAGGTCCGCGAGCAGGCCGGCCGCCCACTCGGCGGCCTCGTCGGACACCTTGGGCGTCGGCCCGGCCAGCTCCTGCTGGACGACGCCCATCGTCCGGTGCGGGGTCTCGTCGCCGTCGATCGCGCTCAGCACGACACCGACCGAGGCCAGCGGCAGCCCGCCGACTTCGGTGAGCGCCCTGATCAGCCGCAGCCGCTGGACGTGCGCGGCGGAGTACCGCGCCTGGTTCGGGCTGGTGCGCTCGCCGGCTGGGAGCAGGCCCTCGCGCAGGTAGAACTTGACGGTCGCGACCGGCACCCCGGACTCGGCGCTCAGCTCGGCCATCCGCATGCGTTTCCGCTCCGATCCCGGGGTCCGTCTCGGGGACAACCCTGAAGACTTCTCAGCATGGATAGTTTAGCTTCCCATAACGGAGAGTTTTACTATCCGTTATGGGAGGAACCATGACCATCCTTGCCGATCTCCGGAGCAGAACGCACACGTGGCACCGGCCGTCCGCGCTCGCGGCCGTCGCACTGGGGGTCCTGGCGGTGCTGTGCGTCGCCGCCATGCTCCTCGACCAGCGGACTCTCGCGGGTGCGCCGATCTGGGCGAAGCCGTTCAAGTTCGCGGTGTCCGGCGCGCTCTACTTCGCCACCTGGAGCTGGCTCGTCTCGCTGCTGCCGCGGTTCCGGCGCACGGCGGCCCGGCTGACGAACCTCCTGGTCCTCATCTTCGCCGCCGAGTACGTCCTGCTGGTGTTCCAGGCGGCCCGCGGCCGCGCGAGCCACTTCAACAACGCGACACCGCAGGACGCGCTGATCTACGACGTCATGGGCAAGATGATCATGGGACTGTGGGCCACCACGCTCGTGCTGACGATCCTGGTGATGTTCACGAAGGTGCCCGACCGGGCGAGCTCGTGGGCGGTCCGTACCGGGGCCGTGCTCTCCCTGGCCGGGATTTCCCTGGGCATCCTGATGACGAACCCGACCGCGCAGCAGCTCGCGCAGTGGAAGACCGGTGGACGGCCGTCCATGGTCGGCGCGCACACCGTCGGGCTGGCCGACGGCGGCCCCGGCCTGCCGGTCCTCGGCTGGAGCACCGTGGCGGGCGACCTGCGGATCCCGCACTTCGTCGGCATGCACGCACTGCAGGCGCTGCCGCTGCTCGCCATCGCGCTGGCGGCGCTGGCCCCGCGCTTCTCGCGGCTGCGGGACGACGTCGTCCGCGCCCGGCTCGTCCTGGTCGGGGCGGCCGGGTACGCGGGGCTGATCGCGCTGGTCACGTGGCAGGCGCTGCGGGCGCAGTCGATCGCGCACCCGGACGCGACGACACTGGGCGCGTTCGCGCTGCTGATCGCGGCGGTCGGGCTGGGTGCGCTGGCCGTCGTCCGCGCGCCGGAACGGAAGGCGGTTCGATGACGCTGTTCACCTGGGCGTTTCCGCTGGCGGCGCCGTTCTGGGCGCTGCTGGTCCTGGCCCCGAAGTGGCGTTGGACGGCGCGGATCATGGCGTCGCCGTGGGTGCCGCTGCTGCCGCTGGTGTGCTACTTCGGGCTCGTGCTGCCGCACTTCGGCGAGTGGGGGCGGGCGATGCTGCGGCCCGACCTCGGCGTCCTGCAGACGCTGCTGGCCACGCCGTGGGGCGCCGGGCTCGTCTGGGCGCACCTCATCGCGTTCGACCTGTTCGTCGCGCGGTGGATGTACTTCGAGGCTCGCACGCTGGAGATCTCGCCGTGGATCGTCAGCCCGGTCCTGGTGCTGACGATCTTCCTCTCGCCGTTCGGGCTGGTGGTGTTCCTGGTGGTGAGGAGCGTCCGGATACGCTCCCTCGCATGAGTGAACACGAAGCCGCGAGCGCCATCGCCAAGCGCACCGGCGTGGACGCGCACGACATCGCGGTGGTCCTGGGGTCGGGCTGGCGCCCGGCGGCGGACGTCATCGGGGAGTGCGAAACGGAGATCCCGTTCGCCGAACTGCCCGGTTTCACCACGCCCGGCGCGGTGGGCCACGGCGGCACCATCCGCTCGCTGAAGGTCGGCGGCAAGAACGTCCTGGTGATGCTGGGCCGGACGCACTTCTACGAGGGCAAGGGCGTCGACCAGGTGGTGCACAACGTGCGCACCGCGGCGGCGGCCGGCGTCCGGTCGGTGCTGCTGACGAACGCCGCGGGCGGCCTGCGCGAGGGCTTCCAGGTGGGCCAGCCGGTGCTGATCTCCGACCACCTGAACCTGACCGCGCGCTCCCCGATCGTCGGCGCGAACTTCGTCGACCTGACGGACCTGTACTCGGCGCGGCTGCGTGAGGTCGCCCGCGAGATCGACCCGTCGCTCGAGGAAGGCGTCTACGCGGGCCTGGTGGGGCCGCACTTCGAGACGCCGGCGGAAATCCGGATGCTGCGCACGCTGGGCGCGGACCTGGTCGGCATGTCGACGGTGCTGGAGGCGATCGCCGCCCGCGCGGCCGGCATCGAGGTCTTCGGCCTGTCCCTGGTGACGAACCTGGCCGCGGGCATGACCGGCGAACCCCTGAACCACGAAGAAGTCCTGGAAGCCGGCCGCGCCGCGGCCACGAAGATGGGCTCCCTGCTGCGGGAACTGGTCACCCGCGCCTGACCGGCTTCCGGCTTGGATCACGTGAGTGCGTGATCCAAGCCGGAACTCGCGTGATCCAAGCCGGAACTCGCGTGATCCAAGCCGGAACTCGCGTGATCGGAGCCGGAACTCAGACCAGGGTGGGCAGTTCGGCGGCCACCTCGGCCGGGGACGGCATGGCCGCCACCTCGTCGGCGAGCCGGCGGGCCGCGTCGCGGACCGAGGTGTCCGTGAGCAGGTGACGCGCTTTCGCCGCGACGGCTTCGGCCGTGACCTCGGCGCCGAGCAGGCGGTCGCCCACGCCGGCCGCCAGCACCGCCTCCGCGTTGGTGAACTGGTCCGCTCCCTGCGGCAGCAGCAGCTGCGGGAGGGCCGCGCCGAACGCGCCGAGCGTCGTGCCGCTGCCGCCGTGGTGGACCACCAGGTCCACGTGCGGGAGCAGCGCCGCCTGCGGGACCCACGCCTCGAGCCGGACGTTCGCCGGGACTTCGCCCAGCGCGTCCTCGGGCAGCGACGGGCCGGTGGCGACCAGGACGTCGACGTCCAAACCGGACAGTCCGGCGACCGCCTCGGTGAGCACGCCCGCGTGCCCCATCGCCGTGCCCAGCGTCAGGTAGACCAGCGGACGCCGCTTGTCCAGCACGCCCGGCGGCAGCTCGCCCGGCTCGCTCCAGCCGACCGGGCGCAGCGGCACCCGGCGGGTGCGCGCCAGGAAGTCCCGGTCCTGCACCGACTCCGGGCAGATGTCGACGAAGGGACCGCCGAACGCCAGGTCTTCGCCCATCTCGATCCCCAGTTCGGCGGCGTGCGAGCGGATCGCGTCCCGGATCTTCGTGGTCATCGGGTCGCCGGTCGACACCCGGCCGAAACCGTGCGCCACCACCGGGAGCCCGGCCTTCAGCGCGGCGAACGCCCCGCCCGAGTTGCCCGCCTCGCTGACCACCAGATCGGGCCGGACGTGCTCGAACAGCGGCAGCAGGTCGGCGACGAACCGCTTCGGCATCAGCTCGCCGAACACCTTCGCGACGACCGGGAACAGCACCTCCCGCGGGATGTCCCCCGGCGGGCCGGGCGGCCCCGCTTCGCCGAACGTCTCGCCGAACGCCTGCCCGAACGCGTCCTTGATGGCGGGCCCGGCGGCCGCCGTCTCGAGCCCGGCTTTCGTCAGCTGTGGCAGGAAGTCTTCCGAGGTGGCGAAGACGACGTCGTGGCCCGCGTCGCGTGCGGCGACCGCCAGCGGGACGAGCGGGAAGGTATGACCGAAGGACCCCAGTGAGGTGAACAGTAAGCGCACCTACCCGACCTTAGCCCGTAGGCTGACGCGGTGACATCAGATTCCGCCCTGCGTGACGCCGCTTCCCGCTGGATCGCCGCCGACCCCGACGCCGGCACCCGTGCCGAACTGGAAGCCGTGCTGGCCCGGGCGGACGGCGGCGAACCCGGTGCCGCCGAAGACCTGGCCGACCGGCTGGCCGGCCCGCTGGAGTTCGGCACCGCCGGCCTGCGCGGCCCGGTGCGCGCCGGGCCGAACGGCATGAACGTCGCCGTCGTCACCCGGACGACGGCCGGGGTCGCGGAGTGGCTGAAGGCGCACGGGCACGCCGGCGCGCTGGTCGTCGTCGGCCGCGACGCGCGGCACGGCTCGGAAGCCTTCGCGACGGCCGCCGCCGAGGTGCTGACCGCGGCCGGCTTCGACGTCAAGGTGTTCCCCCGTCCGCTGCCGACGCCGGTGCTCGCGTTCGCCGTCGGCCGGCTCGGCGCGGTGGCCGGGATCCAGATCACCGCGTCGCACAATCCCCCGGCGGACAACGGGTACAAGCTCTACGACGCGACCGGCGGGCAGATCGTCCCGCCGTCCGACGGCGAGATCGAGCGTGCCATCGAGGCCGCGCCGCCCGCCGCCGACGTGCCGCGGGCGCCCGGCGCCGAGGTCACCGACCTGCTGGACCGCTACCTCGACGAGGTCGCGACGCTGCCGCTGGGCCACGAGCGCGCGGTGCGGGTCGCCGCGACGGCGTTGCACGGCGTCGGCGCCGACACGCTGCGCGCGGCGTTCGAGCGGGCCGGGTTCACCGACCTGCACCTGGTCGGCGCCCAAGCCGCGCCGGACCCGGACTTCCCGACCGTGTCGTTCCCGAACCCCGAAGAACCGGGCGCGACGGACCTGCTGCTGGCGCTGGCGTCCGATGTGGACGCCGACTTGGCCGTCGCGCTCGACCCGGACGCCGACCGGTGCGCGCTCGGCGTGCGGGACCGGGACGGGCGGTGGCGCATGCTGCGCGGCGACGAGACCGGCGTGCTGCTCGGCTCGTACGTCTTGTCCACAGTGGACCGCACGGTCCTGCCGGACCCACTGGTGGCGACCACGATCGTGTCGTCGTCGATGCTCGGCGAAATCGCGAAGGCCGAAGGGGCCCGCTACGCCGAGACGCTGACCGGCTTCAAGTGGCTCGTCCGGGCCGGCGAGGACCTGGTGTTCGCCTACGAAGAGGCGCTCGGGCTGTGCGTGAACCCGGGCTTCGTGCGCGACAAGGACGGCATCGCCGCCGCGACGCTGGCGGCCGGGCTCGCCGCGCAGCTCAAGGCGCAGGGCCGCACGCCGCTGGACGTGCTCGACGAGCTGGCGCGGCGCCACGGCGTCCACCTGACCGACCAGGTTTCGCTGCGGGTCACCGATCTGGCGGTTCGCGGCCGGCTGATGGCGAAGGTGCGGGAGACGCCGCCGTCCCGGCTCGGCGGCGTCGAAGTCGGCCTCGAAGACCTGCTGCCGGACGCCGACGTGGTGCGCCTGACCGGTGACGGCGTGCGCGTGGTCGTGCGGCCGTCCGGGACCGAACCGAAGCTGAAGGCGTACCTGCAGGTGGTGGCGCCGGTGACGGACGAACTGGCCGACGCGCGTGGTGCGGCGCAGGAACGGTTGACGGCGTTGCGGGCCGACGTCGAGGAGCTGCTCACCTGATGCCGAGGCTGCTGATCGTGCACCACACGCCGTCGCCGTCGACGCAGGCGCTGTTCGAGGCGGTCCTGGCCGGGGCGACGCACCCGGACATCGAGGGGGTGGAGGTGGTCCGCCGCGCGGCGCTGGCGGCCACCGTCACCGACGTGCTCGAGGCGGACGGCTACCTGCTGGGCACGCCGGCGAACCTCGGCAGCATGAGCGGCGCGCTCAAGCACTTCTTCGACACGATCTACTACCCGTGCCTGGACGAGACGCGAGGTCGCCCGTTCGGGTACTGGATCCACGGCAACAGCGACACTTCGGGCACGGAACGGCAGCTGCTGGCCATCACGACGGGCCTGGCGTGGGTCACCGCGGCGGAACCCGTCATCACCACGGGCGAACCGGACAAAAAGACGCTGGCGGCCTGCACCGAACTGGGTGGCACGCTGGCCGCCACGCTGATGGCGTGAACGGCCGGAAATTAAAGGGGCCTGTCACCGGAAGCCCTGGGGGTCGACCTCCGGCAACAGGCCGTGACCAAGGGTTCGCCCGAGGGCGATCAACCTTGGCCTGTGAAGCGTACTACACACGGCCGATCATGACGAGTCGAAGGCGCGACAACCTCTCGCCTGAGCCGTTCCGTGCACCCCCAGGGCACGGAGGGCCAGGCGAGAGGCGAGCCAACTGTAAACCACTGCATACGACGGCTGTCAACATATGCGTACAGTGGCTTTCCGGCTAGAATTTTCGCGGCTGGATTCCCAGGGGGTGGAGATGGCACGGGAACGCACCTTCGCGGAGCGCCTGAGCGCCCTGATCGAGGCCGCCCGGGTGGACGGGCGCGCGCCGCACAGCTACCGGGAGATCTCGGCCGCCGTCGAGCGGGCGGGCGGTCCGGCGATGTCACCCGCTTACATCCAGCAGCTCGCGACGGGCAAGCGGGTCAACCCGAAGATCCACTACGTCGAGGCGCTGGCGAAGCTGTTCGGCGTGCCGGTGACGTACTTCTTCGACGAAGAGGTGTCCGCGGCACCGGCGGGTGAGGCCCAGCTGATGGCGATGCGCGCCCAGGAGCTTTCCCCGCAGGGCCGCCGTCAGGTGATGGACCTGCTGGAGCTCGTCGAGCGCTACGAACGGGCCGAACGCGAGGGCCGGAACCCGGAAGACCGCGAGGGCCGGGGCCCGGGAAGCACAGTGCGATGAAGGAGCGTGAGCTGCGCCGGCGCTGCCGGAAGCTGCTCAAGGAGCTGGACATCGAGCCGCCGCTGGACGTCGAGGTGCTGTGCGCGCGGCTGGGCGAGCGGCGCGGGAAGCCGATCCGGCTGCTGGCGTACCCGCTCGAAGTGCCGGGGCCGTTCGGCTGCTGGATCGCGACGTCGGCCGCGGACTACATCTTCTACCAGGCCGAGACGACGAAATCGCACCAGGGCCACATCATCCTGCACGAGCTCGGGCACATGCTGGCCGACCACCACCCGCACGGGGACGCCGAGCCCGCCGACTTCCTCCGCGGCCCGGCTCCCGATCTTGACCCGGATGCCGTACACCGCGCGCTGCGCCGTTCGTCCTACGATGACGCCCACGAGTGGGAAGCCGAAACGGTCGCGACGATCATCCTCGAATGGGCGTCGGTCCTGAACTACACGATCCCCCGGCGCGCCGCTGACCGGGATCTCCGCCGGATCCAGGGGGCGCTCGGCGATCACCAAGGGTGGTTGTGAGCACGCTGTTCAGCCCGGTCAACTTGATAGCTCTCGTGCTGTTCTCCGCCGCGCTCGCGTGGCGGATCTACCAGGTGACGCGCGCGCCGACGGTGCCGAACTGGGCCGTCACCGCGTGCGTGGCCGGCTTCGCCGCGGCGTTCCTGCTGCAGCAACCGGTTGTCTCCGGCGAAGTGGACGCGCTGCTGGGCCGGGGTGCGGCGCGGGTGGCGAACAACGCGCTGCTGGCGTGCGGCCTCTGCGCGCTGGTGATCTTCTTCCTCGGCTCGGCGCTGGGCCCCCGCCGGTACCGCCGGGTGGTGGCCGAACTGGTCCCGCTGGCGGCGGCGATCGCGCTGATGATCGTCGCGATGGGCCTGACGCGGCCGGAGCTGCGCGGCCTGCCGCTGGGGCCCTCGACGATCCACGACAGCGGCGTCGCGGTCTTCTACCTCGGTGCCGGGCTGTACCTGATCTACGGCCTCATCGCCTGCGCCGCCTGGATCGTGCGGTACCTGCGGGTGGCCGACCGGAACCTGCGGATCGGGCTGCGACTGGGCGCGATCGGCATGGCCTGCGCAGCCGCCGGCAGCATCTTCCGCGCGCTGTACATCGTGGTGGCGTGGGTCTTCGGGCCGGTCGTGAAGATCCTGCTGCTGCTCGGCGTGCCGTTCGTCATCGTCGGCGGGGTGTTGTTCCTCGCCGGCGTCACCTACCCGGGGGTGCGGGCGCGGGTTTCGGCATTGCGACGCCGCGGCCGGCACCGGCGCGAGCACGAGGCGCTGGGTCCCTTGTGGACGGTCCTGGTCGAGGCGTTCCCCAGCATCGTGCTGCGGACCGCGCCGCGCCGCGGCGTCCGGCTGTCCCCGCGGGGCACCCACCGCGGGCACTACCGCCGGGTGATCGAGATCCGCGACGGCCTGGTGCAGCTGTCGCCGTACCTGGACGCGGACTTCGGCGAGGTCGTCGCGACCGATCCCGGGGCCGCCGCGGCCGCGTTGCGGGCGGCGCTGCGGCGGCACGCGGCCGGTGAAGCCAGCGACGGCCGCGCCAAGCAGGTCCTGCCCGCCGGGGCGGACGACCTCGAATCCGACGTCCAGCCGCTGCTCGCGCTGTCGGCCGCGATGACGAACGGGAAGTGACGTGGACACCCTGATCACCGCCGGCCGGGTGCTGCCGCGGCCTTCCGCGCCGATCGACGACGGCGCCGTGCTGGTGCGCGACGGCGTCATCGTCGCGGCCGGTCCGCGCGCGGACGTCGTCGCGCAGGCCGCGCCGGACGCGTCCCGGCACGACTTCCCCACCGGGACCGCGCTCGCCGGGCTGTGCAACGTCCACGTGCACCTGGCGTTCGACGCCTCACGCGAGATGCTGGCCCGCTTCTCCGAAAGCGAAGACCTCCTGGAGGGCGCGCGCTCGCGGCTCACGGCGATGCTGCGCAGCGGCGTCACGACCGTGCGGGACCTCGGCGACCGCGGGCACCTCGGCGCGGCCGTCCGGCGCTCGTTCGAGGGTGCTCCCGCGCCGCGGCTGCTGGTGTCGGGCCCGCCGATCACCGTGCCGGGCGGCCACTGCCACTTTTTCGGCGGTGAAACGGCTTCCGACGACGAAATCCGCTCGCTGATCGACGCCAACGCGGCGGCGGGCGCCGACGTCATCAAGGTGATGGCCAGCGGCGGCCAGATCACCGAGGGCGGCGCGGACATGTGGGAGTCGCAGTTCGACGCGCGGCAGCTGCGCGTGGTCACCGAGCACGCGGCGCGCCACGGGCTGCCGGTCGCCGCGCACGCCCACGGCGCCGACGCGATCGAGGCCGCCGTCGAGGCCGGGGTGTCGACGGTCGAGCACTGCAGCTTCCTGACCGGGCCTCGCTCCTTCGACCGCCGCTCGGAGGTAGCCGAGCGGATGGCCGCCGACGGCATCTCGGCGTGCTCGACGAGCAGCCGCAACTGGCGGGTGATCGTCGAGAAGCTCGGCGACGACGTCGCGCAGGCGATGTACGGGCGGCTGCCGTGGCTCGAGGAACACGGCGTCCGGCTGCTTTCCGGGACCGACGCGGGCCTGCCCGGCTCGGTGTTCGACGACCCGGTCGGCGCGCTGGAACTGTACGAATGGCTCGGCTTCCCCCGGCGCCGGATCCTGGAGATCGCGACCGAGGACAGCGCGGCCGGGCTCGGACTCGCTGACGTGACCGGACGGCTGGAAGCCGGCCTCGCGGCGGACGTCCTGGTCGTCGAAGGCGACCCCCTCGCGTCGCTGGCCGCGCTCCGCAACCCGCTGCTGGTGCTGGCCCAGGGCCGCCTCGCCTAGGTCCCCGATCGGGGAACACCCAATTTGGTGACAGCGTTTTAAAACAGTGTTACTGTTGCGCTACCCCACCTCGAAGGAGCTCCCGATGCACGGACCGACCCAGCTGTTCACGGTGATCGCGCTGGTCTCGCTGCCGACCGTGATGTACGGCGGCTACGCGCTGATGGGCGTCATGCGCGACCGCAAGCTCACCGAACACCAGCGCGCGATGTTCCGCGCCGGCCACGCGCACGCCGGCGTCCTGCTGGTCCTCGCCCTGGTCGCGCTGCAGATCCTCAGCCGCACAACGCTGTCCGACCCGGCGTTGTGGGTCACCTGCTTCCTGCTGCTGGTCGGGATCCTCGCCCAATCGGGTGGATTCTTCCTCCACCTGCTCCCGAACCGCGGCAAGCTCGGCGGGCGCGTGACGTCCGTGGGCGCGGTGTTCCTGGCCGCCGCCACGCTGCTGACGGCGTACGGGGTCGCTTTCGCCTGAGCACCGGTCGTTAAGCTGATGACGTGCCTGAATACCTGCCGACCGCGCCCTACAAGGGGACCCGGGACTTCCTGCCCGCCGAAATGTCCGTGCGTACCCAGGTGTTCGGTCATCTCTACGACGTCCTGGAGCGCCGCGGCTTCCTCCGCTACGACGGCCCGATCCTCGAATCGGCCGAGATCTACGAGCGGAAGTCCGGCCAGGAGCTCGCCGACAAGCAGCTGTACACGCTGACCGACAAGGGCGGGCGGCGGCTGGCGCTGCGGCCGGAGATGACGCCGTCGGTGGCGCGGATGATCGCCGGGAGCGCGAAGTCGCTGTCGTTCCCGGTCCGCTGGTACAGCCACCCGAACTGCCACCGGTACGAGGCGCCGCAGCGCGGCCGCGTCCGCGAGCACTGGCAGATCAACGCGGACATCTTCGGCTCGGACAGCGCCAACTGCGAGATCGAGATCTTCGAGCTGGTGCACGACATGATGGCCGCGCTGGGCGCGACGCCGGACATGTTCGTGCTGCGTGTCAACGACCGGAACCTGCTGACGTCGGCGCTCACCGACGTCGCCGGCGTGTCGGCGGACCACCTGTCCCAGGTGTTCGCGCTGGTCGACCGCTGGGAGAAGTACCCGCGCGAGAAGCTGGCCGAGAGCGCCGGCGAAATCGGGCTCTCGGACAAGCAGTTCGAGAAGCTCGCCGAGACGCTCGACGCGGGCGAGGCGCTGCTCGACGAGCTGCCGGCCGAGGTGCGGGCGGAGTCGAACCTGGTCCGCGTCCTGAACAGCGGCGCGGGTTCGCTGGTGAAGTACGAGCCGATGATCGTGCGCGGGCTGGCGTACTACACGTCGACCGTGTTCGAGGTCTTCGACACCTCGCCGGAGAACCGCCGGGCGCTGTTCGGCGGCGGCCGCTACAGCGACCTCGCGTCGATGTTCACCCCGCAGCAGATCCCGGGCATCGGGTTCGGCATGGGCGACGTGACGCTGATCGACTTCCTCGACACGCACGGCCTGACCCCGGCCCCGCGCAGCGAGGTCGACGTCATGGTGATCCCGGTGACCGAGGACCTCGCGGACGCGGCCCGGTCGGTGGCGGGCTCGCTGCGGCAGGCCGGGCTGCGGACGTCGACGCCGATCGAGCACCGCAAGCTGGGCAAGGAGCTGACCCGCGCGGACAAGGCGGGCGCGGTCGCGGTGGTGATCATCGGCCAGGAGGACTGGGCCGCGGGCAACGTCACGGTCCGCAGCCTGGCGACGCGGGAGCAGAACCCGGTCGCGGTCGCCGACGCCCCGGCGGCGGTGCGGGCGCTGCTGGCGTAAATCGGTTCGCCTCCCCTCCGGCGCCCGGGCATCCTGGGCGCCGGAGGGGATACCGATGATCGTTTACGAAGACGCGCGGCAGTGGGTCGAGTTCGAGTGGGCCGCCCGCCGAGCGTCGTGGTACCGCGGTGAAAGACGGCTCAGCCGCCGGCCTTCGCGGGAAGAACTGGCCGAAACCGCGTGCGGCCGCAACGGGTATTCGCGCGAGGCCGCTGTCGAGCGGCTGGCGGTGAGCACCGATCCCGAAGCACTGCCGCTGCTCCTGCTCCGGTGTGTCGACTGGGTGCGGCCGGTCCGGGAGCTCGCACGGTCGATCGTTCTGTCCAAACTGGACGACTCCACGCTACGGGCGATGCTGCCGCTGATCGGCATCCTGCGACGACGTCAGGTCGACGACTGGATGACCTCGCTGTTGCGCGAAGCCCTGCCGAACCTGCTCGACGACGCGCTGGCGCTCGAGGACCGGGAAACCCGGCGCTGGGTGCACGCGGAGGCGATCGGTCTCCTGTCGCGCGAACGGCTGCTCGACATCGCGGTGCGGGACCACGACTTCGTGGTCCGCGCGATGTGCGGCACCGTGCTGCTCGACCGCGGCGAGTGCGTCGAGGAGCTGCTGGCGGCCGGGGCGCCGAAGGTCCGGGTGCGGGCGTTGACGCTGCTCGGCCCCGAAGCCGCCGTGGCCCACCTGGCGGACCGCTCGTCGGCGGTCCGGTCGATGGCGCAGGCGCTGGTCCTGAAGACGGGCGACGACCCGGCCGCGCACTACCGCGCGATGCCGGTCTCGTTCGGCGCGCTGGCGGGGCTCGGCGAAACGGGGACCGCCGCCGACGCGCCGCTCCTGGAGCGTCACCTCGCCGACGAGCGTCCCCGAATCCGCGGGGTGGCGGTCCGCGGCCTGCGCCGGATCGCGCCGGAGTCGCCGGCGGTGCGGCCGTTGCTGGCGGACCCGTCGCCGGCGGTGACCCGTCAGGCGGTGACGTTCCTGCGCGGGAAGTTCGTCGACCCGGCTTCGCTGCAGGCCCTTCTGTCCTCGGCGCACCCGATCCACACGCGCCGGGCGGCCGCGGCCCTGCTCCGGGACCGCGACACCTGGCGGCGCCTGCACACGGACCTCACCCTCCTGCGCGACCCGGACCTGGCCGCCGACGCCCACGAGGACATCCGCGCCTGGCTGGAGCACTCGACGGCCACCTACACCACCCCGTCCCCGGCCCTGGCGGCCGAAATCGACGCGGCCTGCACCACCCTCACCCCGGACCTGGCCCGCCAAATCCGCTTCGCCCTCCCGAAACTCACGTGATCAAGGGCGGAACTCGCGTGATGGAAGCCGGAACTCGCGTGATTGGAGCCGGAACTCGCGAGTTCCGGCTTCAATCACGCG
>NZ_JBHVXZ010000187.1:0-13579 GCF_042881395.1 Amycolatopsis sp. NPDC058278
GGTACAGGCTTCCGCCGAGCAGGGTCACCCCGGAGAGGACGCCGCTGACGAACGGCACCCACGGCAGTGCGGCGCTGCCGAGCAGGGCGAGACCGGCGACGCCGAGCACGGTCAGGAGCACGCCGACGACGAGGATCGAGCGGGTCTTCCACGCCGCGGCCAGTGCGGCGAAGTGCAGGCCGACGACGGTCGCGATCCAGGCGACGTTGGCTTGAACGGGCGCGTCCAGCAGGCTCAGCACGAAGAACCCGGCGACGAGCAGCACCACTTCGCCGATGACGACGACCCGGTAGCCCGGTCCGAACATCGGCCGGTCTTCGAGGGTCGGCCGCCCGCCCGCGCGGACGCCGAGGACCACCACGGCCGCCAGGGCGAGCACGGCGAGGGCGCGCAGCACCCAGCCGAGCGCCGCGGGGACGGGGGCACCGGAGTTGACGAGCACGAAGACGGTACCGAACGCGGCGCCGATGAGCGCCCCCAGGAACTGCTGTCGCATCCGGCGAACCTACCGGAGGGCGCTCGCGAAGCCGTTCTGGCGCCAGGCCTCGTAGACCGTGATCGCCGCGGTGTTCGCGAGGTTGAGCGACCGGCTCGTCGGCAGCATCGGCAGCCGCACGCGGTCGGTCACCTCCGGCGCTTCCTGCACCGCGGCGGGCAGTCCCACCGACTCCGGCCCGAACATCAGGACGTCGCCCGGTGTGTAGGCGACGTCGGTGTACAGCCGCGTCGCCGAAGCCGTGAACGCGTAGACCTCGGCCGGCAGGAGCGCTTCCCAGGCCGCGGCCAGCGAAGCGTGCACGTGGACCCGGGCCAGGTCGTGGTAGTCGAGCCCGGCCCGGCGCAGCTGCTTGTCCTCCAGGGTGAAGCCGAGCGGCTCGACCAGGTGCAGTTCGCAGCCGGTGTTGGCGGCCAGCCGGATCGCGTTGCCGGTGTTGGGCGGGATTTCCGGCTGGTAGAAGAGAACGCGGAACACGGGCTCAGTCTCCGAGCAGGGCCGCGTAGACCTTGCGGACCGCGTCCGGCGGCGGGGTGGGCCGCAGGGTCGCCGGGTCGATGAAGACGTACCGGACGGTGGCCGCCGCCACGAGGGTCTCGCCGCGGTGGATCTCGAAGTCGAAGATCAGCGACGTCGTGCCCAGGTGGTTCGGGTACTGCGAGACGACCAGTTCGTCGTCGTAGCGGGCCGGCGCGCGGAACTTCAGGTTCGCCTCCGCCACCACGACGTCGGTGCCGTGCTTCAGGAACTCTTCGTGGGAGCCGAAAAGGGCCTTCTCCGCTTCGAAGGAGCACATGTCCACATAGGCCAGGTAGTGGGCGTTGAAGACGATGCCCTGGCCGTCGCACTCGTGGTAGCGCACGCGCAGCGGCATCTCGGCGATCGGGCGGCGAGGTGCGGTCACGCGCCCAATCTAGTTCAACCGTGCAGGGCCCGGTACGCGGCCGCCGCGCCCGGCTGCAGCGGCACCGGTTGGGTCCCGATGAGCGTCCGGACGTCGAGGAACTGCGTTCCCACGGCTTCGGCGGGCACCAGCGCGGTGGCGCGCTCGACGAGCAGCCGGACCACGGCCGCGGCGACGTCGTCGGGCAGGGAAGGTGCGCAGACCAGCAGGTTCGCCACGCCGATCGTGCTCAGCGCGCCGACGCCGCGGTACGCGCCGTCGGGGACCTGGACCTGGTCGTAGACCGGGCCGTACGCCGCGCGCAGGGCCGGCACCACCGAATCCAGGGGCAGCAACGCGATCGGGGTCGTCCGGGTCAGCTCGGCGAGCTTCGGCGTCGGGACCCCACCCGACCACAGCATGGCGTCGATGCGGCGGCCGGCCAGCGCGCGGACCGCGTCGTCGAACAGCAGGTGCCGGGCGTCCACCGCGACACCCGCCGTGGCGAACAGGCGCTCGCCGAGCTGCGCCGCCCCGGAGCCGCCCGCGCCCAGGGACACCGCGCGCCCGGCGAGGTCGGCCAGCCGGCGCACCGGGCCGTCCGCGCGCACGACCAGCTGCAGGTAGTTCTCGTAGACGCGGCCGAGGGCGAGCAGCGGGACCGTCCCGGCGAACGGCGGGCCGCCGGCGAGCGCGGTCTGGGCGACGTCGGCGAGCACCAGCCCGAGGTCGGCCTGCCCCCGCTGCACGAGGCCGACGTTGGCGACGCTCGCTTCGGTCGGCACGGCGGCGGCGTGCAGCAGCGGTTCCGCCCGGTTCAGCTCGGCCGAGAGGAGCTCGGCGAAGGCCAGGTAGAACCCGCCGCGCTCACCGGCGGCGATGGTGACCGCGCGTTCCGGGCCGCGGTAGCCGGACGCCGAACACCCGCCCAGCGCCAGGCCGAGACCGCCGAGCAGGGCCGTGCGGCGGGTGAGCGTCATCCCGGCACCTCCCGCAGCGGCAGCGTGACGCGGACCTCGAGACCGTGGGGGAGGGCCTGCCGCAGGTCCAGGACGCCGCCGCGGGTGCGCACCTGCTGGTGGGCGATGGCCAGGCCGAGGCCGGTGCCGCGCGGGGCGCCTTCGCCACCCGCCCGCCAGAACCGTTCGGTCGCCCGCGCCCTGTCCTGTTCGGACAGTCCCGGCCCGTCGTCGGAAACGACGAGCGTCGCGGTCGACGCACCGGTTTCCCAATCCGTCGTGATCTTCGCGCCCCGGCCGGCGTAGTGGACGGCGTTGTCCAGCAGCACATCGAGGATCTGCGCGAGCTCGCCTTCGGGGCAGCGCACGGTGACCGGCTCGTCGTGGCCCGGTGGCGGCACGATCGTCGAGCCCGCGTCCTCGGCGGCCGGGCGCCAGGCGTCGACGCGTTCGGCGAGCACGGACGCGAGGTCGCAGGCCTCGTCCGCGCCCCCGGCGGCGACGCGGGTCGCGGTGCTCTCGGCCAGCGCCAGCGCCAGCAGGCCGTCCAAGAGTTTCTCGAGCCGTTCGACTTCGGCGACGGTCGCCCGGTAGGTGGTGTCGTCGCCCTCGATCCGCCCGGCCAGGGAGTCGACCCGCAGCCGCAGCGCCGCCATCGGGTTCCGCAGCTGGTGCGAGGCGTCGGCAACCAGCCGGTGCTGCTGCTCGGCGGCTTCGAGCACGGCTTCGGACATCCGGTTGACCTCGGCGGCCAGCGACCGCAGCTCGCGCGGCCCGGTGCGTTCCGGCACGTGCGCGCGGTGCCCGCCGGCCACGGCCAGCACCCCGGTCTCGAGCTCGTGCAGCGGCCGCACCATCCACCGGGCCAGCACCACGGCGAGCAGCACGAACACCATCGCGACCAGCACCGCGCCGGCGCCGATGGTGCCCCACCGGGTGGCGACGTCCGCGGCCGCCGCCGTCACCGAAGCGCGCAGCACGACCACGCCGGACACGCGGGTGCCGGTGCCGACCGGGCGGGCGAAGTAGGCCGGTTCGGCCGACCACGGGTCCAGCCGGTCCACCCGCGGCGCCGGTTCGTTGCGCATGGTCGCCTCCACCAGCGCGCGCACCGCCGGCTCGCCCGCGGTCAGGCCGCCCGCCTGCACCAGCGGCAGGCGCCGGCCGTCGACGATGACGACGCCTTCGCCGTACAGCCCGGCGTAGCGCTCCGCGTCGGCCGCGAGGGCCGCGGGGTCGTGGGTGTCGACGGCCTGCTGGGCGAGCACGACGAACCGGTCGACGTCGGCGGTGCGGGAGATGACCAGCTGCTGGGTGCGCTGCTCGGCGGTGGCGGTCAGCAGCGGCAACGCGAACGCGGCGACCACCGCGAGGGCGAGGGCGACCAGGACCACCAGCAGCCGGGTGCGCACGGGGTCAGTCCCGGCCGAGCCGGTAGCCGAAGCCGCGGATGGTGGTGAGCAGGCCCGGTCGGTCGAGCTTGGCGCGCAGCCCGGTCAGGTGGACGTCGAGCGAGCGCGACACCGCGAGGTAGGCGTCCCCCCAGACCTCGTCCATGAGCTGCTGGCGGCTGACCGCGGTGCCGGGGCGGGCGGCGAGCACGGCCAGGATCTCGAACTCCTTGGTGGTGAGCCCGATGTCGTGCCCGGCGACCAGGACCCGGCGGGCGCCGAGGTCGATCTCGACGTCTTCGACGCGCACGACGTCGTCGGCACTGTCGGCCGGGGTGGCGCGGGCGACCGCCCGCCGCACGACGGCGTCCATCCGGGCCAGCAGCTCGGCCAGCCGGACCGGCTTGGTGAGGTAGTCGTCCGCGCCGAGCCGCAGCCCGCGCACGACCGAGCGCTCGTCGCCGCGGGCGGTCAGCACGATCACCGGGACCGGTGAGACGGCCCGGATCTTGCGGAGGACGTCGAGGCCGTCGAGGTCGGGCAAGCCCAAGTCCAGCAGGACGAGGTCGGCCGCGCGGTGGTGGTGCAGCGCGTCGGCCCCGCGGGCGACGCTGGTGACGGGATGACCGCGCGCGTGCAGCGACTCGGCGAGCGCGCCGGCGACACCCGCGTCGTCTTCGACGAGGAGCACGCGCACGGCCATCCCCTGTCAGCGTTGTTGTTCCAGCTCCGAGGTCTTCGAGGTTTCCCGCATTGTGCCGTAGACGATCAGGGACACCAGGACACAGCCCGCGACGTACCAGAAGAACACCGTTTCGTGCCCGGCGCTCTTCAGCGCCTGGGCGATCAGCTCGGCGGTCCCGCCGAAGATCGCCACGGTCAGCGCGTACGGCAGCCCCACGCCGAGGGCGCGGATCTTCGTCGGGAACAGCTCGGCCTTCACGATGGCGTTGATCGAGGTGTACCCGGCGACGATCACCAGCCCGGCCAGCACGAGGAAGAACGCGCCGACGGGGTTGCGGGTCGAGCCCATCACCGTCATCAGCGGGACGGTGAGCAGCGTGCCGCCGATGCCGAAGAACAGCAGCAGCGGTCGGCGGCCGATCCGGTCGGACAGGCGCCCGAACACCGGCTGCAGGAAGGCGGCGATGAGGATCGCGCAGAACAGCACGATGGTGACCTGCCGCCGCGGGATGTGCGCGGTGTTCTCCAGGAACTTCTGGCTGTAGGTGGCGAAGGTGTAGAAGCCGACCGTGCCGCCGAGGGTCAGGCCGACGACGAGCGCGATCTCCTTCGGGTACTTGGCGAGCGCGCGCAGGGTGCCGCGTTCGCCCTTGCTTTCCCCGGCTTCGCGCTGGTAGCTCGCCGACTCGTCCATCCCGCGCCGCAACCACATGACGGTGAGCGCGGCGACCGTGCCGACACCGAACGCGATCCGCCAGCCCCAGGACGTCAGCTGCTGCTCGGTGAGCAGCGCCTGCAGGATCAGCTGGAGGCCGAGAGCGAGCAGCTGGCCGCCGTAGAGCGTCACGTACTGGAAGCTCGAGTAGAAGCCGCGCTTGCCGGGAGTGGCCACTTCGGACAGGTAGGTCGCCGAGGTGGAGTACTCGCCGCCGACCGACAGGCCCTGGATCAGCCGGGCGGTCAGCAGCAGGATCGGCGCGGCGATCCCGATGGAGTGGTAGCTCGGCGTGACGGCGATGAGCAGCGAGCCGCCCGCCATCAGCGTCACCGAGAGCACCAGCGCGCTGCGGCGGCCGAACCGGTCGGCGAACCGCCCGAGCATCCAGCCGCCGAGAGGCCGCATGAGGAACCCGACGGCGAACACGGCGGCGGTCCCGAGGAACGCGGCCGTGGTGTCGGTCGTGGGGAAGAAAGACTTGGCGAAGTAGGTGGTGAACGCCGCATAGGCGTACCAGTCGTACCACTCGACCAAGTTGCCGATAGAGCCGCGCAGCACGTTGCCGATCACGCGCTTTTCGCTGCCATGCTGGTACGTGGCGGCACCGCTGAGCCGGGTTGTCATCGTCGACCTCCTGTGTTGCGACTCACGGTGACCAACCGGCGGGTGAGCGGCAAGACGGAGAGGCAGTTCCTAACACGGGCTTAGGACGGTGACGTTCTTCGCGGACACAGCTGCTCAGCTAGTCGGCGGGCCACTCGTACGACAGTTCGTAGCGGTCGGCCGCGAGCACCATGTCGTTCATCTCCAGCGGTGTGCCGTCGACGCCATGAGCGACGCGGGTGACGGTGATGACCGGGACACCGCCGGCGAGCTGCAGTTGCGTTGCCTCGGCGGGCGTCGGCATCCGCGCGCCGACGTGCTCGGCGAACGAGCCGATGCTTCGGCCGGCCTCTTCCAGTCGCGCGTAGGTACCGCCTGGTCCGGTGTCGACGTCCTCGATGGCGGTGCCGCGCGTCAGCTCGCGCGGGAGGCGCGACACCGCAAGCTGGACCACGAGCCCGTCGGCGCGCATCACGCGATCGCGAACGGTGACCTCGGCCCCTTCGTCGATGGCAAGATGACCGGCTACGCGTGCGCCGGCCGGCTCGAAGCGGATCTTGACAGACGTCGACGGCGCGAAGCCGCCGGCGGCGGCATCGGCAAGGAACGCGCCGCGGTTGCGCTCACGTGCGTCGCGGGACAGTCGCGACCGGGCGACTCGCTGAATGCTGGCCGGCGGCCGCACGAAGACGCCGCGTCCGTGCTCTGAAGTGACCAGACCTTCGCCGCGCAGCACGTCGACGGCTTCGCGGATCGTCGGACGCGAGACGCCGTACGTCCCGACGAGCTCGTGTTCGCTGGGCAACTTCGCGCCGGGCGCGAACTGGCCGGAGACGATCTTCTCGCGGAGATCGGCGGCGACCTGGCGGAAGGCTGGGACCCCACTTGTTCGATCGACCATGCCCTCATTCTCCCACTTGCTAACTTGTCTTGACAAGTTGGCGAACCGATGCCACCGTCGGTTGCCAAGACGTCATGACGAGTAGCGGTGGGGCAAATGATGGCAGCGGTGATCCACATCGACCCCGGAGGCAATCCATCCGGTCGTCGAGGGGGAGTGGCATCGGACCCGGCTGACAGGGATTCCGGCACCGGGGCAAGGCATCACCATGCTGTGCGGTCTCACTGCGGTTGCCGAGTTCCGCCCGTTGTCCGACCGTCGGGCGCACGGTGTGCCACATCAATGCCCGCGTTGCGAGGCGCTCTACCGCCGAGAGCACGGCATCACGCCGAGTCCGGTCAGGCGGAGATCGTGATGGGCTGGTGGATCCGCGACGACGGCACGGAGATCGTCGAGAACGAGGACGGCGAGTTGATCACGGCGGATGAGCTGCTCGGTGACTCGTCGTCGCCTCCTGTGTTGCGACTCACGGTGACCAACCAGCGGGTAACCAGCAAGGTCGGGGGACAGTTCCTGACACCCGTTCAGGACGGCCGCGGCGAGCCCGGGCGCGGGTGCGCGACCCGGCGGCGCTGCCGATAACCTCGTGCGCGGCAGCAGCGCAGGAGTTCACGAAGAGGGAGAACACAGTGGGACGGTCCGTTCTGGTCACCGGGGGCAACCGGGGCATCGGTCTGGCGATCGCCCGGGACCTCGCCGAGCAGGGGCACCGGGTCGCCGTCACGCACCGTGGTTCGGGCGCGCCCGAAGGCCTCTTCGGGGTCCAGGCGGACGTCACCGACACCGCGCAGGTCGACGCCGCCTTCAAGCTCGTCGAGGAGCACCAGGGGCCGGTCGAGGTGCTGGTTTCCAACGCCGGGCTCACCGACGACACGCTGCTGATGCGGATGAGCGACGAGCAGTTCGAGCGCGTCATCGACGCGAACCTGACCGGCGCCTACCGCGTCGCCAAGCGGGCCTCGCGCGGCATGCTGCGCGGCAAGTGGGGGCGGTTCGTCTTCATCTCCTCGGTCGTCGGCCTCTCCGGCTCGGCCGGCCAGGCCAACTACGCCGCGTCGAAGGCCGGGCTGGTCGGCTTCGCGCGGTCGCTGGCCCGGGAGCTCGGCTCGCGCAACATCACCTCGAACGTCGTCGCGCCCGGGTTCGTCCACACGGACATGACCGACGAACTGCCCGAGGAGCGCAAGAAGGAGATCCTCGCGCAGGTGCCCTCCGGCCGGTACGCCGAGCCGTCGGAGATCGCCGCCGCCGTCCGCTACCTGGCCTCCGACGAGGCCGGCTACGTCAACGGCGCGGTGCTGCCCGTCGACGGCGGCCTCGGCCTCGGCCACTGACCTCTTCCGAAGACCCCTGACCCGAACAAGACCTGGAGGACCCGTGCCCGGACTGCTCGAAGGCAAGCGCCTGCTGATCACCGGCATCATCACCGACGCGTCGCTCGCCTTCCACGCGGCCAAGATCGCGCAGCAGGAGGGGGCGAAGGTGGTGCTGACCGGCTTCGGCCGCATGTCGCTGGTCGAGCGCATCGCGAAGCGGCTGCCCGAAGCGGCGCCGGTGATCGAACTCGACGTCACCAACCAAGAACACCTCGACGGCCTGGCCGACAAGGTCCGCGAGCACGTCGACGGCCTCGACGGCGTGCTGCACTCGATCGGCTTCGCGCCGCAGACCTGCCTCGGCGCGCCGTTCCTGGACGCGCCCGCCGAGGACGTCAAGACCGCGATCGAGATCTCGACGTACTCGTACATGTCGCTGGCGAAGGCGTGCCTGCCGCTGCTCGGCCGGGGTGCTTCCTACGTCGGCATGGACTTCGACGCGCGCGTTGCGTGGCCGGTCTACAACTGGATGGGCGTCGCGAAGGCCGGGCTCGAATCGGTCAACCGGTACCTGGCCAAGGAGCTGGGGCCGCAGGGCATCCGGGTCAACCTGGTCAGCGCGGGCCCGATGAAGACCATGGCGGCGAAGTCCATCCCGGGCTTCGTCGACCTGGAAGACGGCTGGGGCGAGCGCGCGCCGCTCGGGTGGGACAGCGCGGACCCGGACCCGGTGGCGAAGAGCGTCTGCGCGGTGCTGTCGGACTGGCTCCCCGCCACCACCGGCTCGATGATCATGGTCGACGGCGGGGTCCACTTCCTCGGCGTCTGAGCCTCACACGGTCACCGGCTCACGGTCGTCGCCGCGCTGGACGGCGGCGGCGACCGTGAGCGCGGCCAGCGTCGCCACGCCGAGAGCGATCCCGGTCCAGGCGACGCTCGGGAAGCCGAGCCCGGCGTCGATCGCGACGCCGCCCAGCCACGGCCCGATGGTGTTGCCGACGTTGAACGCCGCGGTCGTGCTGGCGCCCACGAGCGTGGGGGCGTCGCCGGCGGCGTGGTAGGCCCGCACGTTCAGCGCCGGGTTGGCGCCGAACCCGGCGACGCCGAAAGCCATCACGGCCGCGACGGCCACCAGCGCGTCGGTGGTCAGCGCGAGCACGAGCAGGGCCGCCAGCGCGAGCCCGAGACAGCCGTAGAGCGTCGCGAACGGCCGCCGGTCGGCGAGCCGCCCGCCCGCGGTGATCCCGATCAGCGCGCCGACGCCGAACAGCGCCAGGACGCCGGGCACCCAGCCCTCGGGCAGGCCGTCGGTCTCGGTCAGCAGGGGGGCGAGGTAGCTGAACGCGGCGAAGATCATGGCCTGCGCCAGCGCGATCACGCCGAGGGCGAGCCAGACCCGGCCCCGGCGGTACAGCCGCAGTTCGCCGCGGACGCTCGCCGCGTCACCGGTCGTCTCGGGGACCAGCAGCGCCACGCCCGCCACCGCGACCACGGTCACCACCGCCACGGCCCAGAACGCCGTCCGCCAGCCGGCGTGCTGGCCGAGGAACGTCCCCGCGGGCACCCCGGCGATGTTCGCCACGGTCAGGCCGCCGACCAGGACCGCCATCGCGCGGCCGCGCCGGCCGGCGGGCACGAGCGCGATGGTCGTCGCCAGTGCGACGGCCCAGAACCCGGCGCACGCGAAAGCCGCGACCACTCGCGTGGCGAAGAGAAGGACGTAGCTCTCGGCGAGCGCGCCGACGACGTGCGCCGCGACGAACACGGCGAGCAACGCCAGCAGCGTCCGGCGGCGGGGGAGCCGGAGGGTGCCGATCGCCAGCAGCGGCGCGCCGACGACCATGCCGACGGCGAACGCCGAGATCAGCAGCCCGGCGTCGGGGATGCTCACGTGCAGGTCGGCGGCCATGCCGGGGAGCAGGCCGGTGATCATGAACTCGGACGTGCCCAGCGCGAACACGCTGAGCCCGAGGACGAAGACGGCCAGGGGCATGGTTCTCCTCCGGGTTGTGTATCGGTCAGTTCAAAACTGCGGCACCGTCGGCGACGGTTTCGGGAGGGATTTGTCAGCGGGCGGCGATCGCCGAAAGCGCGATGTCGGCGACGGCGTGCATGCTTTCGGGGCTCGTGCCGCGGCGGGCCATCACCCGCAGGCCCGAGGTGGTGCTGAGCAGGAACTCCGCCACCTCGGCGGGGTCCAGGCCGTCCCGGAGGCTGCCGTCGCGCGCGCCTTCCCGGACGCATGCGGCGAACATGGTCAGGTTCCGTCGGGTGTCGGCCCGCAGGGCGGCGCCCACCTCGTCGTCGGGCAGGCCGAGTTCGGCCAGGGTGTTGACCACGAAGCAGCCGCGGCGGCGGTCCTCGAGGTCGCCCTCGATGGCGCTGTCGAGCACCGCGGCGAGCCGCTCGGCCGCGGTGCCCGGGCCGTCGAGGATCGCTTGGCGCCGGTCCAGCTGGGTGCTGGTGTAGTGCGCCAGCGAACGCCGGAAGAGGGCCCGCTTGCTGGTGAAGGTGTTGTAGACGCTGCTGCGGCCCAGTCCGGTGGCTTCGCACAGGTCCTGCGTCGTCGTCGCTTCGTAGCCGTGTTCCCAGAAGGCGTACATCGCCTTCTCGACGGCGGCGGCTTCGTCGAATTCCCTTGGCCTGGCCATGAAGGCACCGTACCAGAGTTTTGGACTGCGCGATTCATAACGGGCCCGGCTCAGCGTGCGGGCCGCCACATCGGCAAGATGACGGGGGTGGGATACGACGCGTTGCTGTGGCTTTCGTTCGGCGGCCCGGAAGGGCCCGACGAGGTCATGCCGTTCCTCGAGAACGTCACCCGGGGCCGCGGGGTGCCGCGCGAGCGGCTCCTGGAGGTCGCCGGGCACTACCAGCACTTCGGCGGGGTCTCGCCGATCAACAAGCTGAACCGCGACGCGATGGCCGCGGTCGAGAAGCAGCTCGCGGCGGCCGGCGTGGACCTGCCGGTGCACTTCGGCAACCGCAACTGGCACCCGATGGTCGAGGACACCTTGGCCACGCTGACGTCGGACGGCGCGAAGCGGATCCTGGTGTTCCCCACGAGTGCGTACGGCGGCTACTCGGCGTGCCGCCAGTACGACGAGGACATCGAGCGCGCCCGCGCGGCGGTCGGCGACGGCGCCCCCGAGCTGGTGAAGATCCGTCAGTTCTTCGACCACCCGCTGTTCGTCTCGGCGGTCGCCGACGGCGTGCGCGCCGCCCACGCGTCACTGGGGGACGAGCCCGGGATCCGCACGGTCTTCACCGCCCACTCGGTACCGGAGAGCGCCGACCGCGCCTCGGGGCCGCCGCCGGAGGGCGGCCGCCGGTACTCGCGCCAGATCGCGGAGGCGGCTCGCCTGGTGGCGGCCGAAGCGGGCATCGCGGAGTACGACGTCGTCTGGCAGTCGCGGTCCGGGCCGCCGCAGGTGCCGTGGCTGGAGCCGGACATCGTCGACCACATCGACGCGCTGCACGCCGCCGGGGTGCCTGGCGTAATCGTGTCGCCGATCGGGTTCGTGTCGGACCACCTCGAGGTGATCTGGGACCTGGACAACGAGGCCGCGGAACGCGCGGCGGAGCACGGGATGGCCTTCGCCCGCGCGGCGACGGCGGGCAGCGATCCGCGGTTCGCGGAGCTGGTCGTGGAGCTGGTCCGCGAGCACACGCACGGAATCCCGGCGCGGAAGCTGTCGGCGTTCCCGGTGGCGGGCTGCACCGTCAACGGCGCGCCCTGTGCGATCGGCTGCTGCGAACCGGCGAAGCGCCCCGCCCGTTAGGTTTTGCGCCCCACGAGGTGGAAGACGCGGCTGAGCCGGCGGTAGGGATCACGCCGGCCGGCTTCGAACTCGACGGCCGCCACGCGCTCGGTTTCGGCCGGGTCCGGTCCGGCGCCGCTGAGGTCGAGCCAATCGACGAACAGCCAGACGCCGTACCAGTCGACGGGTTCCACGCCGCGGCGGCGGAGGGATTCGCTCAGTTCCGCCACGGTGTCGGCGCGTGTCGGCAGGCCCAGCACCCCGATTTCGGTGCGGGCGTCGAACGCTTCCAGCGCGTCCTCCCAGCGTCCTTCCATCGCCGGGCGCACCGCGGCCGCGTCGGCGTTGCCCGTCATGATCGAGACGAGACCGCCGGGCGCGGCGCACCGGCACAGCTGGTCGAGGACGGGCTCCGGCGACTCCAGGTACCCGAGCACGCCGTGGCACAGGACGGCGTCGAAGCGGCGGCCGCCGATCGCCTCCGCGGCGTCCGCGGCGTCGGCTTCCACGAAGGTCACGTGGTCCTGGATGGCCGCCGGTAGCCGCTGCCGGGCTTTGTCGAGCATCGCCGCCGACGAGTCGAGCAGGGTGACGTCGTAGCCCGCGCGGGCCAGCGGGAACGACTGGTGGCCGGCGCCGCCGCCGACGTCGAGCACCGCGGCCGGCGGGGCGGGCAGGTGGTCCAGCAGCTGCCAGTGCAGCACGAGCGTGCGCACGCGACCTTTGACGGAAGCGTAGGCACCGTCGGCGAAATCGCCGGCCAGCGCGGCCCAGGTGTCCTCGGTCATCGCGGACGGCTCAGCCTTCGCGGGCCGTCTGCTCCGCGAACGCCCGCACCGCCTCGTCGACCGCCGCGCAGCGGGCCGTCCGGACCGCGTCCGACAGCGGCCGCAACGCCTGGGCCCGCAACGTCGAAGCCGAAGCCGACAACGCCCCGCCCGGCTCGTCCGAGGACGCGATCGCCAGGATCGCCGCGATCTCCTCGGCCCGCTGCAGCACCCGCAACGCGCGCCCGGGCGTCCCGGCCGGCCAGTCGACGTCCGGGCGTGAACGCAGGTGGGCCGACAGCTCCGCGCGCACCCCCGGCCGGTCGGAGGCCACGTCCAGGGTCTGCAACGCCCCCGCGCTGGCCCGGATCGCGTCCGTCAGCCCGTGCTCGGCCTCGCCGAGCGGGACGTACTCCGGCGTCGTCGGCGACGTCAGCGAACAGACCGTCCAGCGCACCAGGCCCTCGGCGATCGGCTCCGGCACCAGGCCGAACCCGAGGTCGGGGAGCACCAGCGCGTCCCCCGCGCGCAACGCCGCTTCGGTGAACGGCCCGCCGCCGCCGAGGCCGCGAACGTCGCCGGGGACGGGCAGCACCAGGTTCAGCGATTTCGCTCCTTGCGAACGCAGCGCCATCAGCAGCTGCACCGGCGTGGCCGCCCGGTTGAACGCCAGCGGGAGCGCGAAGGCGTCGGCCGCGGCCGCGTCGGCGGCCACGACGTCATGGGCCTCACCCCACGCGAGCAGGGCATCGAGGACATCGTCGGACGCGGCGGCCCCGTTGAGCCACGCGCTCGACCAGACGGCGAAAGTCGCACTGGGACGGCACACAGTCCCCTATTTTACCGGCCTATTTCACCGGCTCGCCCCCGAGACTCCGAGCGCGCCCAGGCTGGAGCCGCTCCACATCGACGGGCCGCCGATCCGGCAGTAGCGTCGAACGGGTGAACGCTGTTCCAGACGCTCTTCCCCGCACTGCCGGGGCCCTGCGCGCGGCCGGGTACGAGCCGCGCCCCATCGCGCAAGAGATCCACGACAACCTGCTGAGCGCCCTCAAGAACGGCGAGGACGCCTGGCCCGGCATCGTCGGGTTCTCCCGCAC
>NZ_JBHVXZ010000188.1:0-13517 GCF_042881395.1 Amycolatopsis sp. NPDC058278
GCTTCGGCCGGACCGGCACAGGCCGAAGCCGCGGCCCACGGCTTCGCGGCGGCCCCCGAGCTCCTCACCGCCGCCCGGACGGCCTGCACGGCGAGCGTCCAGACGGCGGCGGCCGTCGCTTGCGGGCTTTTCGCCGTTGTCACTTTGATTTCTCTTCTTCGACGAGCCGTCGTATAGGTCGTTATACAAGCAAAGTGACAGGCTAACCCGCGTCCGGCGGCTCGGCGGCGTAGGCCCGGAGGATCTCCGTGGTGTCGCCGAGGAACCGGGCCACCACTTCCGCCTGCTCCGGGGCCAAGCCGTCCGTCAACCGGGTGATGGCGCCGACCAGCGGGGCCAGCGCGGCCCGGACCTCGGAGCGGGCCGCCTCGCTGACGACGAGGGTCACCCGCCGCCCGTCGTGGGGGTGCGGGCCGCGGCGGACGTGGCCGGCGGCCTCCAGGCGGTCGACGAGCACGGTGGCCGACGCGGACCGGATCTTGAGCGCGTGCGCGAGGTCGACCGTACCCATCGGGGTGCCGGCCGCCAGGTGCACGACGCCCCCGCCGAGCCGCCGCCGGAAGGCGGGTACGCCCTGCGCGTCGTCGAGACGCGGGGACGCCGCACCGGCGAGCCGCGGCGCGTACCCCTGGCCGTGGTCGCGCGCGGCGGCGGGCAGTACCTCGTCTCCCCGGTCCGCGACCGCGACTGGGTGGAGAACCTCCTGGCCACGCCGGAGTGCGCGCTGCTGTCCGACGGCCGCCGCGAGGAGCGCCGTGCCGAGCCGGCCGGCGGCGAAGAGGCGGCCGCGGTGGTCGCCGCCTACCTGGCCGCGATGTCGGTGCCGTGGGCGATCCGGGCGTTCCCGGTCCGCCAGGACGCGACCCTCGCGCAGATCCTCGAGCACCTGCCGGGCATGGCGGTGTTCCGGCTGTCCACAGTGGACGCGCCGTGAGCGTCGCGATCGCGGGCGGCGGCCCCGGCGGGCTGCTGCTCGGCTACCTGCTCGCGCGCGCTCGCATCGAAGTCACCGTGCTCGAGTCGCGGTCGGACTTCGACCGCGACTTCCGCGGCGATTCGCTGCACCCGTACACCCTCGAACTGCTCGACCGGCTGGGCCTGGCCGAGGACCTGCTCGAACTCGACCACTTCAAGGCGCGCTCGTTCCGCTTCCACACCCCGGCCGGGGTCTACCGCGCCGCCGACTACGACCGCCTCCGCACGCCGTACGGCTACGTCGCCCTGATGCCGCAGGTGCGGTTCCTCGATTTCCTCGCCGAGCGGGCGAGCGCCCTGCCGTCGTTCACGCTGCGGACCAACGCCAAGGTCACCGGGCTGCTCGAAGCGGGCGACGGCACGGTGACCGGCGTGCGCCACCGCGGCGGCGAACTCGCCGCGTCCGTCGTCGTCGGTGCCGACGGCCGGTTCTCCACCGTCCGGCGGCTGGCCGGGCTCGAAGCCCGGTCGCTCGGCGCGACCACCGACCTGCTCTGGTTCCGGCTGCCCCGCTCCCCCGGTGACCCGCCGGACGCGGACCTCGACCTCTACTTCGGGCGCGACGCCTACGTCGGCGTCCTCGGCGGCGTCCGCGACTGGCAGGTCGGCTACAGCATCGAGAAGGGCTCGTACCCGGCGCTGCGCGAGCGCGGGGTGGAACCGATCCGCGCGTTCGTGCGCGAACGCGTGCCGTGGCTGGCCGACCGGGCCCATCTGCTCACGGACTTCTCCCAGACCACGCTCCTGTCGGTCGACATCTCCCGCGTGGACCGCTGGTACCGGCCGGGCCTGCTGCTGCTCGGCGACGCGGCACACGTCATCTCCCCGGTCGGCGGCAACGGCATCCTGATGGCGGTCCAGGACGCCGTCGCCGCGGCGAACCGGCTGGTGCCCGCCTTCCGCCGCGGCGGCGTCACCCCCGCGGACCTGGCGGCCGTGCAGGCCGGCCGGATCCGCGCGATCGAGCGGGTGCAGGCCGACCAGGTGCGGGTCGAACGGCGGGCGGCCGCCGCCCGGGCCCGCGGCCGCGGCACCGCACCCCCGAAGCTGCTCAAGTACCTGTTCGCCGTGCCGGCGGTGCGCACCCGGGGCGCCCGCGGCAACGCCTACGGGCCGTTCCCGCCTCAGCTCGACGAATCCCTCTTCTCGTCGTAGGAGGTCCAGCCGCCTTGGCCTTCGGCCGCCTCGACGTCGGCGTCGGCGGACGCGGCGTGCGTCATCGCGGCGACCGTGCGTTCGAGGCCCTGCTGGACCTCGTCCCCGTCGGCTTCCCGGACGCTGTGCAGCGTGACGACGATTTCCGAGGACGCCGGGCCGTCGTCGCGGATGCGCAGCTCACCGTGGTAGTCGTCCGGGCCCTCCGCGCCCCACGTCAGCGACCGGGTCGCCGGATCGGTGTGCAGCCACGCCTCGCTCGCGACGCGGTTGCCGTGCACCTCGGCCTCGACGTGGACGCTGTCCCCGCCCTTCGGCTCGGCGACTTTCATCTGCGGGAAGTACCGCGGCAGGTTCTCCGGGTGGCTCAGGAACGCGAACAGCTCGTCCGCGGGGATGTCGGCGGTCGCGCTGTGGCGGTACTCGGTCATCGTCTCGCTCCTCATCGGGTCCGAATCGTGGCCGGATACCCGTGAAGTGGTGCTTTAAAAGGGTTCGGGCGGGGAACCCCGAAGGCATGACGGCCACTGAACCCGAGACCCGGGCGCCCCGGCGGGGTCCCGCCCCCGTGCAGGGCATGGGCATGCTGATCGGCCTGCTGTTCCTCGTCCTCGCCGCGCTGGAGCTGATGGCCGGGGTGCCGGCCGGCGGCGGCCCGCGCGTGCTGTTCGGGGTGCTCGCCGTCTCCGGGGTGTGGACGCTGGTGCACCTGCTGACCGGCGCCACCGCGGTGTTCTGCACCCGCTCCTCGCGCTGGGCCGCCCGCTTCCTCCTGGTCGCCGGCGCCTGCTACGCCCTGGTGGGGCTCGCCGGGCTGCTCCCGCTGCCGCACGCGATCACCGACGCGCTGCCGATGAACACCGCGGGCGTCTGCTTCGACCTGGCGCTCGGCACCGCGATGCTCATCCTGGGAGCGGGCTGGCTCCGGCGCGGGCCGGCACCGCGGCGCTGACCGGGCCGGTTCGCTCCGGGAACCGCACCAGCACCGCCGTCAGCAGCACCGCGAGTCCGAAAAGGACGTAGCCGTTGCCGGTGAGCTGCTGGAGGAAGTTCCACTGCCGCTCCACCTCCCCGCCGCGCGGCCACCACCACTGCGGCCCCGCGACGAAGAGCACCGCGCCCGCCCCGGCCAGGACCGCGAACCCCCGCCGCCGCGTGCGGCGGGCCAGCTCCGCCCAGCCGAGCAGGACGACCACGGCCCAGACCCAGTGATGCGTCCAGGAGATCGGCGAGACCAGCAGCCCCCCGATCGCGTTGAGGCCGAGCGCGACGGTCTTCTCCCCCGCGGCCAGCGCGCGCCGCACGCCCAGCGCCGTCAGCACCAGCACCACCGCCACCAGCGGCAGCCACCACGCCGTCCGCGCTTCCGGCGGCACTCCGGCCCTGGCCACCAGCCCGAGCAGCGACTGGTCGCCGGCGTAGGTCGGCTCGCCGACGCGGCCGGTGTCCCACAGCGCGCCCGTCCAGTACCGCACCGAGTCCGCGCCGGCGAGCAGGAACCCCAGCGCCGTCGCGGCCAGGAACGTCACGACGGCGGTCACCGCGGCCCGGCTGTCCCGGCGGAGCAGGAAGTACAGCAGGAACACCGCCGGCGTCAGCTTCACCGCGGCAGCCAAACCGATCAGCAGGCCACGCGGCCAGCGCGGCGTGTCCACCAGGACGTCCAGCACGACCAGCGCCAGCAGCAGCAGGTCGAGCTGCCCGGCGTACAGCGTGCGCAGCACCGGTTCCAGCACCTCGGCGGCCAGCAGCAGCGCCGCCACCCGCCGCCAGTCGCACCGGGCGCCGAGTGCGCGCAGCACCGTCACCAGGACCACCGCCAGCACGCCGAGCGTGAGCAGGGTGAGCGCGAGGCAGGCGGCCCAGTACGGCAGGACGGCCAGCGGGGCCAGCAGGATCGCCGCGAACGGCGGATAGGTGAAGAGCAGGAGCTGACCGTCGCCGGTGGGCGGGAGCGTGCCGTAGAGCGCCTGGCCGTGCCACAGCGCCGCCGAGCCGAGCCGGTAGACGTCGAGGTCGACGCGGTAGGCCGGGAACCGCCACCGGCCGCCGTTGTACGACACGAGCACCGCCACCAGCACGAGCAGCTGGGCGCCCACCAGCACGTACTTGTTCCCCAGCCTGCCTCGCACCCTGCTCCCCCTCCGCCTACCCCACGCATTCTGTCGGGTGCCGGCCCGGGCACCATCCGGGAAACCCCCGAACCGACCCGGGGAAAACCGGTTGCCGCCCGTGCCACCCTGTGCGGATGGGGACACCGGAGGGCTTCGCCTACCGCGACGAGCAGGGCACCGTGACCATCACGCACCACGGCCGGCCGGCGGGGACGCTGCGCGGGGCCGCCGCCGCCCGGTTCCTGGCCGCGGTGGCGCGGGGTGACGACCAGCAGCAGCTGATGGCCCGGGTGACCGGCAACTACAAGCACGGCAACGAGCGCCGGGCGCGGGAGCACCCCCGCAACCGCGGACGCTGACGTTCGAGGGCCACGCTGGATCTTGAGGCCGGTGGGCGCCGTTCGGCATGCTGGCGGCGTGACCTACGACGTTCAGACGATCCGAGCGCACTTCCCCGCCCTCGACGGCGGCGCCGCCCACTTCGACGGACCCGGCGGCTCGCAGGTCCCCGACGTCGTCGCGGAAGCGGTGGCCGGCACGCTGTGCGCGGCGATCGCCAACCGCGGCGTCGTCACCGCGGCCGAACGCCGGGCGAGCGCGGTCGTCGCCGAAGCCCGCCAAGCCGTCGCCGACCTGCTCGCCGCCGACCCGGCCGGCGTCGTCTTCGGCCGCAGCATGACGCAGCTGACCTACGACTTCTCCCGGACGCTGGCCCAGAAGTGGGGTCCCGGCGACGAAGTCGTCGTGACCCGCCTCGACCACGACGCCAACATCCGCCCGTGGGTCCAGGCCGCGGCGGCGGCCGGCGCCACCGTCCGCTGGGCGGACTTCGACCCGGCCACGGGCGAACTCGCGCCGATCGGCGGCCTGCTGTCGGAACGGACGCGGCTGGTCGCGGTGACGGCGGCGTCGAACCTGCTCGGCACCCGCCCGGACATCCCGGCGATCGCCGCGGAGGTGCACGACGCGGGCGCGCTGCTCTACGTCGACGGCGTCCACCTGACCCCGCACGCCGCGGTCGACGTCACGACCCTCGGGGCCGATTTCTACGCGTGCTCGCCGTACAAGTTCCTCGGGCCGCACCTCGGCGTGGTCGCGGCGGCACCGGCCCTGCTCGAGACGCTGCACCCGGACAAGCTGCTGCCGTCGGCCAACGCGGTCCCGGAGCGGTTCGAGCTGGGCACGCTGCCGTACGAACTGCTGGCGGGCACGACCGCGGCGATCGATTTTCTCGCGGGGCTGGTGCCGGGAACGGGCCCGCGCCGGTCGCGGTTGGTGGCGTCGATGGCGGGGCTGGAGTCGCACGAGGACGCGCTGCTGGCTCGGCTCGACGCCGGCCTGGCCGCCCTGCCGGGCGTCACGCGGTACGGCGCGCCGGGGCGGCACCGGAACTCCGACGATGCTGTTCTCGGTGGAGGGGATCGCTTCGCAGGCGGTGTACGAGCACCTCGGGGCGCAGGGGGTGAACGCACCGGCGGGGAGTTTCTACGCGATCGAGTGCTCCCGGCGGTTGGGGCTGGGCGACACGGGGGCGGTCCGGGCGGGGATCGCCCCGTACACGACCGACGACGACGTGGACCGGCTGCTGGCCGGGGTGGCGTCGCTGCCGCGCGGCTGAGCGCGGATCCGTGCCGGTCCCTCCGTGACGGAACGGCCGGCACGCGTGATCGGGGCGTCGACACGCGTGATTGCCGGGTCGACACGCCGGATGGGTGGCGAGCCGGGCAAACCCCGGCTCGCCACCCTCGAGCTCACGGCACCGGCGCGAACCCCGCCGGACGGGCGGTGAACGTGCCGCGGCCCTGCGTGCGGCTCCGCAGCCGGTTCGCGTAGCCGAACAGCTCCGCCACCGGCACCGTGGCCGTCACCACCGCCGAACCCGGCCGGACCGCCGAGCCGGGCACCCGGCCGCGGCGGGCGGCGAGGTCGCCGAGCACGCCGCCGACCGCGTCGGGCGGGACCGTGACCACCACCTCGGCCACCGGCTCGAGCAGGCGCAGCACCGACGAGCGCAGCGCCTCACGCAGCCCTAGCCGGCCCGCCGTGCGGAACGCCAGGTCCGACGAGTCCTTGGGGTGCGTCGCCCCGTCGGTCAGCGTCACGCGCAGGCCCGTCACCGGGTGCCCGCCCAGCGGCCCCTCCGCCAGCGCGTCCCGGCAGCCGGCCTCGACCGCGCGGACGTACTCGCGCGGCACCCGGCCGCCGACGACCGCCGAGGCGAACTCGAAGCCCTCCGGCGCCGGCGAGACGTCCAGCACCACGTGGGCGAACTGGCCCGCCCCGCCGTCCTGCTTGACGTGGCGGTACACCAGCCCCGTCACGCCGCTGACCACCGTCTCGCGGTGCGCCACCGAAGGACGGCCCACCGCGACCTCCAGGCCGCGGTCGCGGCGCAGCTTCTCCACCGCCACCTCCAGGTGCAGCTCACCCAGCCCGGACAGCACCGTCTGCCCGGTCTCCGGATCGACCCGCACGACCAGCGACGGGTCCTCCTCGGCCAGCCGCGCCAGGGCCGCCGTCAGCCGCTCGCCGTCGCCGGCCCGCCGGGGTTCGACCGCCACCGAGACCACCGGGTCCGCCGTCACCGGCGGCTCCAGCAGCACCGGGTCGCCGGGCGCGCAGAGGGTGGCGCCGACGCGCGCCGCCTTCGGCCCGGCGACCGCCACGATGTCGCCGGCCGCCGCACTGTCCACTTCGGAATGGCGGTCGGCCTGCACGCGCAGGACGCGCGCGATGCGCTCGGTGCGTCCCGCGTCCGTCACCTGGTCTCCCTTCCGCAGCGTTCCCGAATACACCCGCAGGTACGTCAGCCGTCCCGTCGTCGCCGAGACGACCTTGAACACCAGTGCGGCCAACGGCGCCGCCGGGTCGGCGGGCCGGTCGGGCCGCACCGGCGGGACGTCCGCCGGCGACGGCAGGTACGCGACGACGGCGTCGAGCAGCGGCTCGATCCCGCGGTCGCGGTAGGCCGCCCCGCACAGCACGACGAGCCCGTCGCCGCTGAGGGTCAGCTCTCGCAGCGCCTTCTCCAGTGTCTCGGCCGAGACCGTGCCGGTGGCGCAGAACTCGTCGAGGGCCACCGGGTGCAGCTCGGCGACCGCCTCCTCCAGCGCGCGGCGCCGGCGGCGGGCCTCGGCGACGAGGTCGCCCGGGACGTCCCGGTCCCGCAGGCGCAGCAGGTCGACGACGCCGGTGAAGCCGTCCTCGCGCCCGATCGGCAGCTGCACGACCAGCGGTGCCGGGTGCAGCCGCGCCCGGATCGAAGCGACGGCGGCGTCGAGGTCGGCGCCCGCGCGGTCGAGCTTGTTGACGAACGCGATCCGCGGCACGCCGTGCCGGTCGGCCTGGCGCCACACGGTTTCGCTCTGCGGTTCGACCCCGGCGACGGCGTCGAACACGGCGATGGCGCTGTCGAGCACCCGCAGCGACCGCTCGACCTCGGCGGTGAAGTCGACGTGGCCGGGGGTGTCGATGAGGGTGAGCCGGTGGTCGTTCCACGTGCAGCTGACGGCCGCGGCGAAAATGGTGATGCCGCGGTCGCGTTCCTGCGGGTCGAAGTCGGTGACGGTGGTGCCGTCGTGGACCTCGCCGGTCTTGTGGGTGGCGCCGGTGCGGTGGAGGATCCGTTCGGTGACGGTGGTCTTTCCCGCGTCGACGTGGGCGAGGATGCCCAGGTTGCGGACGGTGGTCAGGGGTCGGTTGCGCACGACACGGTCCTTGTGGACGAAGTGATCGGGACGGCGCGATTCCCCGTGACGGCTTCAGGAACGCGTCACGGGGTCCGGTGCGAGCCGCGCGGCAGGCACCGGGAACGCGAAGACACCAGGATCACCTCGGACCGCGGACGGGAAGCGGCAGCGATGCGGTGACGCACGGCCGGCTCCCTTCGGTCGACGCGGTGGACGGGTTCCGGGGAAGGGTAGCGACGGGCGCACCGGCGGCCAACGCAATTTCCGCGGGCCCGCCCCGTATTCCGCCGTGTCGACCCTTCAATCACGCGTGTCGGCCTTCCGATCACGCGTGCCGGCCTTCCGATCACGGGCCGGTGGGGCTACCACGCGGAGCTGGAGCATGGCCGCGAACCTCGCTTCCGGGTCCGTCAGGTCGAAGCCGCCGACCTCGGCGAGGCGGCGCAGGCGGTAGCGGAAGGTGTTCGGGTGCACGTGGACCGCCGCGGACGCCGCGATGACGTCGCCGAACGCGTCCAGCCAGGCTCGCAGCGTCTCCACCAGGTGGGCTTGGTGCTGGGCGTCGTAGTCGAGCAGGCGGGCGACCGCGCCGGTCGGGCGGTCGCCGCGCGCGGCGACCAGGTCCTGCAGTTCCAGCAGCAGGGCCTCGACGTGCACGTCGGCCAGCAGCGCGACCCGGCGGCCGGCGCCGCTGCCCGACCGGAGCACGCGCACCGCCCGGTCCGCGCTGCCGCGGGCTTCCGGCAGCTCGGCCGCGCTGCGCGCCACCGGGCCGATGCCGACCACCGCGCGGACGCGGTCGCCGACCCGGTCCAGGAAGTCCGTGGCGATCCGCAGGGCGCGTTGCTCGGCGTCGGTGTCGCGGGTCACCGGCACCAGCCCGTAGGCCGTGTCGCCGACGAGCGCCGCGGCGCACCGCGGGTGCACCGCGCTCAGGTGCATCGCCAGCCCGTCGCTGAGGCGCTGGCGGCCGGCCGCGAGCTCGGCGCCGGCGGCCCCGGTGTCGAGCACCGCGAGCGCCAGCACGACGACCGGCTGGTCGGCAAGGCCGAGCCGGCTCAGCGCCTCGCGCGCGGCGGGCCCGCCTTCGAGGGCGGTGCTCAGCAGGTCCGCGCGCAGCCGCCGTTCGACGTCGGCGCCCGCCCGGACGCGCAGCAGGTGCAGGGCCACCAGGCGGGCCGCGTCACGCAGCGCCTGCGCGCGGTCGGGCGTCAGCGGCTCGCTCACCGCGGCCCAGATCGAGCCGAGGATCTCGTCGCCCGCACGGACCGCGACGGCGACGCGCGGGAGCATGAACCCGGCCGGGCTTTCCTCCGGCCGGTCGACGTAGACCGGCTGATCGCTGCGGTAGAGCTCGCGGAACACCCCGCGCTCGGCCAGCATCCGGGCGAACCGCTCGGGGACCTGCCGGCCCAGGATGGTCTCGACGCGCGAGGGGTCGGCTTCGTCCTGCCGTCCGGAGAACGCGAGCACCCGGGACCGCCGGTCCTCGATGGTGACGGGCGCGTCGATCAGAGCGGCGATCGCGTTGGCCACCGCGAACAGGTCACCCGACGGCAGCCCGGCCAGCGTCTCCGGCTGGGCGTCGCCGACGTCGCCCTCGGCCAGCAGCGACCGCAGCATCGCGGCGAGCTGGGTCCAGGACGCGCCCCGGGCCAGGCTGAGCAGGGCGACGCCGGTCTCCTCGACGGCGGCGGTGATCGCCGCGGTCACCGTGACCGGGGCGCGCAGCACGAGCCCGGCCGCGTCTTGGCGGGCCAGCGTCCGCAGCTGCCGCACGACCTCGTCGGGGTCGGCGAGGCCGACGCCCAGCACCAGGGCGTTCTTCGGCAGCGCGGGCTCGTCGAGCGGATCGTGGATGGCGACGCCGCCGATGCTGCCCGGGCGGTCGCCGTCCCCGAGCACCAGGTCCAGGAGCGTGCCGCCCAGGTCGTCGAGGACGCGGGCGAGGCCGGCGTGCGGGCGCAGTTTCACGGAAACGAGCACCTCCCGAAGCTAGGCGCGACGCCGCCAGCCTAGTTCGTCGCCGACGACGAAATCAGCTTCCGATCTGGTGCTGGCCGACGAATTCCTCCCACCAGGGGATGAGCCGGAAGGACGCGTCGCCGAGCCCGCGGAAGAACACGCGCGGCGACCCGGGCGCGAACTCCGGTTCGTGCTCGTGCCGGCTGTGGCGCCTGCTCTCCCAGACGTAGAGCGGGACCCCGGCGGGGATGACCGGCTCCTCCTCCTCGAGGTACTGCTCGGTGACGAGGACGACCCGGTCGTGCCCGGCGGTGGCGGGTGCGGCGGTGCGCAGGTCCGTGGAGTGCCAGCGGATCAGGGCGTGCAGCGGGGATTCTTCCGGCTCGAGCGGGAACCGCCCGCCGCCGAGGAGGACGACGTCGGCGTCCTCGCACCGCTGCGCCAGGGCGAGCCCGAAGACGATCCGGGTGTCGCTGCGCGGTTCGACCACGACGAGGGTGCGCCCCCGCAGCCGGGGGACGGCGCCGAGGCTGTGCCGCGCACCGGCGGCGAGGGCGGGTTCCCACCGCCGGCTGTCCACGCCGGCCCAGGCCGCGGCGAACCGCAGCGGCCCCACCCCGGACGCGCGGACTTCGCCGGGATCCCCGATCCGCGCGGCAACGGCCATGGCGGTCTCGAACCCCATCCCGGCGGCATCGAGCCGGCGCAGGTGGGCAAGCAGGGCGGCGAGGGGCAGGTGCGGGATCAGCGGTTCCAGCCGGGCGAGGCCGCCGGGCCGGGCCAGCAGGTCGGCCACGGGCAGGGCCGCGAGGAGGGTTTCGGCGTGTGCGGGGGTGGTGGCCCGCCGCAGCTGGGCAAGCCACTGTCCGGGCGGCGGGTGGCCGGAGTTCGCACGGAGCCGGCCGAGCAGGTGCAGCGGCCCGGCCACCGCTTGGTGCGCAGCCGCCGGGTCTCCGGGCCGTGCTGCCACACGGCCTCGCTGCGGCGATCCGGCCGCCACCTCGGCCGCCGACTCCCCCGCCAGCCGGCCCCGCCCCACGAGCCCGGCCGCCGCCGGAACCTGCCGCCGCACCTCGTCTCCGGCCCCGGCCCTGGCCGCCGACAAGCCGCCCACGTCAGCCTCGCGCCCACCGGAGCCTCCCGCCGGGGCCGCCTCGAATCCGTTCCCCTCACCAGGGATCCCGGCCCAGCTCCGCACCAGCGGCAACGTTTCCGGGATCGTCCGGACCTTCCCGTGCCGCCGGGCCAGTGCGTGCCGGAACAGGTCGCCCTGTGCGCCGTCGCGGGCCTTCGGGTGGACGCGCCTGATCACCTCGCCGAACCGCAGGGGCCGGGGCGTGCCGACGCCGTGCAGCCACGGCAGGTCGGCGCGGATGAAGCCCATCTCGAAGTGGTGGCCGCCGTCGTCGTACGCCAGCAGGGCCGGCTCGTCGTACAGGCGGGTCACCGCGTCGGCCACGGCGCGCTTCACCGGCTTCGGCAGCGACGGCCCGTACGCGAAACTCCAGTACGCCAGCAGGTGCCCCGGGTCGTCGGCGCGGCGCAGCACCGACGCGATCACCTGCCGCGAGACCCCGTGCTCACCGCGCTCCAGCCGCCCGGCCACGAACGCCGCCGCCCCGGCGAGTGCCGCGTACCGCATCGGGGTCTCGACCCGCAGCCAGCGCAGGAAACCCGGCGCCCACGCCGGATCCGCCGCCCGCAGCAGCGCGACGTACCGCTCCTTCTCTTCGCGTGGCCACGCGAAGAACGCGTCCTGGTACGCCGCTCTGGCCAGCACCGTCCGGTACAGCTCTTCGATGACCGCCCCTCCCCCACGTCAGGCCCGCGAGCGAGGAGAACCGAGACCCGGATCGGCTCCGGGCTGGTCGTCGGCGGACGGTGAGGGGAACACGTGCCACCCCTCCACTCGCTCCGGAATCGCGACCCACAGCCACGCACCGGAACTCCCCGCTCGCGAGCCCCGCCAGCGTAGCGGTGGGGTCCGACAAAAACCGCGGCTAGCTCAGCTTCGCGGCCACGTTGTACGCCTCCACCAGCAGTTTCGCGTTCGCTACCCGCCGCCGCGGCTCGACGCGGATCGTGCGGCTCTCCCCCGGCAGCAGCCAGAAGTAGTTGTCGCCGTAGCGGGTCGGCAGCACGCGGTCGGTGCCGTTGCGTTCGCGCAGCGACAGCCGGATCATCGCCGCGACCGTCCGCCCCTCGTTGCGGATCGTCGCGGTGTAGGCGTCGCCGTCCGGCCGCAGCGACGTGCTCAGGCGCGCGCCCGGGAGCTGGTTGAGCGCGCGCATCGCCGCGTCCGTCCGGTACCGCCAGTACGTGTTCTCCGACAGCACCGTGCCGCGGCCGTCGGTCAGGGTCAGCCGGAGCAGGTGCAGGTCCGGCAGGCCGTCGGCGAACGGGACGGTGAACCCGGCCGCGGCCGAAACCGGGGCCACGTCGAGCTTCTGCTGCCGGGCTTCACCGAGCGCCGCCCCGTCGAGGCCGTGGAGCCGCGCGGTGACGGTCACGCCGGTCAGCGCGCCCGGCGTGTGGTTGACCACGCGCACCTGCCACGTCGTGAGGTCGGCTTGGACGTGCCGGGCCTCGCACCCCTTGCGTGCGCCGTAGTAGCTGCCGTTGACGTCGAGGTCGTAGTCGTAGGTCTGCCACACCGTGCTGTGCCACGCCGGGTGCGACATCCACAGCAGCACACCGGTGGCGTCGGCCCACAGCCTCGCGTTCCACGCCTCGAAGATGGCGCGCATGCTCTCGTAGTTGACGAACTGCGCCTTGCGGCAGAACTCGGCCAGGCTCGTCGACGGCGCGAGCCGGGCGTCGATCGCCGCGAGGTAGCTCTGCGGCGACTGGTTGCCGCCCGTCGACCAGTCGTGCAGGAGCCAGGGCGCGCCGATCGGCCAGCCGGGGTCCCCGGCGCCGACCAGGTTGCGCATGCTCTCGACGACCGACACCGTCGGCAGCCCGATCTCGCTCCAGAACCCGTACTTGCCGCCGGTCGCCTCGCCCGAGAAGTACCGCTTCGGGTCCTGCCAGTAGTACGGTCCGTCGCCGGTGATCACGCCGCCCGCCGAATTGCCCTGGTAGAGCAGGTCGGTGTGCGTGTGGACGAGGTCGCGCAGCGCGTTGTCGAGGGAAGGCGGCGGGGTGCCCTCGTTGCAGCCGAACCAGACGGTCGCGCACGGGTGGTGGCGGTAGCGCAGCACCGTGTCCTCCGCCTGGGCCAGGAAGATGTCGTGGTTGGCCGGGTCGGTCGACCAGCCGTCCCAGAACTCGTTCCACAGCAGGATGCCGTACTTGTCGCAGGCGTCGAACAGCTCCGGCCGGTACGACGAGCCGACCCAGTTGCGGATCAGCGTGAAGTTCATGTCGCGGTGCATCGCGACGACGGCGTCGGCCCGCTCGGCCGGCATCCGGCGCAGCAGTTCGTCCCAGCCCCAGCTGCCGCCGCGGGCGAAGATCTTCACGCCGTTGACGAGGAAGGTCAGCGGTTTCGGGCTGTTGTCGACCGCGGCGACGTCGGTCCAGGTGCCGCCGTCCAGCGACACCTGGATCCGGAACGTCGCCGCGTAGGCGGTTTCCCAGGGCAGCACGACGCGGTCGAACGCCGGCGCGGGGCCGC
>NZ_JBHVXZ010000189.1:0-13486 GCF_042881395.1 Amycolatopsis sp. NPDC058278
GTTCTGCGCGGTGAAGCCGTAGGCGATGCTCACCCGGCCGACGTTCGCGGCCGCGGCGGGCACGATGCCGCGCAGGACGACAGTGACGGTCTGGCCCGCGGCGATGGTGATCCCCTCTTGGTCGTACCCGACGCCGGCCCAGTCGGTGACCTTCAGCTCCCACGGGTCCCCGTTGCCGCCGCTGTCGTTGACGACCTTGACGGCGTCGGCGGAGCCCCAGTTCGCGAACTTGTAGGTGACTGTGGCGGCGTCACCGGGTCGGTAGCCGAGCTTGTCGAACCGCGTCGAAACGACGTGAACGTTCGGTGCCGCGTCCGCGGCAACGGCAGGCAGCGCACCGGCGAGCAAGGCGGCCGAACGGTTTAGCCGGAATCCGCGGCGAATCCCCGGAAGAACGGATAACCGGCTGCGTGTGGATCAACTCGCGCGTAGATTCAGAGGGCTCGGCCGCCCCGGTCTGGAGTCGACGAGACTGCTCATGCGAAAGGTGATCACGTGCCGGACGACGCCCTGTCGACCCTGTGGCGGCAGCAGTGGCCCGAGTGCCGTCCGTTCGCCGATGAGCTGAAACTGGCCTACCGCGACCGGTGGGTGCGTTTTCACAGCCTGCCCGAATCCCAGCGCTATCCCGGCACGGAAGCCGAGTACGACATCGTGCTCCACCGCTACAACACCGTGCTGGACGAACTGTTCCACGGCCAAGAGGTCCGGATCATCACCGCCGACTGGTCGGACACCCCCGAAGTCCCGGCGCCGTCCGCACAACACACGCTCTGGAACCCCGGAGCACATCACTGGACGTCCATGCTCACCGACGAGGACGAACCCGACCCCGACTTCGTCGGCTACACCCACCTCTACGTCAACTGCCGGCCCTGGCGACCCGGCCTCGTGGACGATCTGCTCCGCGCCGCGGCCGACTACGTCACCGGCGGCGTGATGATCACCAGTCTCGCCTTCGACCGCGTTCACCACCCCTACGACGGAGGAGCCGACATCCTCCTGCCCACAACCGGTGAACGCGACGCCCTGAAGCACCGTCACACCGACTGGCTTTCCCTTCACCCTTCCGGCTTCTGAGCATTCCGAGGGTGCCTCAGGGCCGGGCTCAGCAGGTGCCGTCCTGCACCGGGTAGTGGATGACGACCGCGCCACCGGTGGCGTAGTTGGCGACATCGGCAGTCACCTGCTTGCCCTGCGGAGACGCCCTCGCCGCGGTCATTGCCGCAGCGTCAGCGAACTCGGCCTCGAAAACCGCGAAGTACGGCGTCTGTCCCTGCGTCGCTGCCACCTCGAAGCTGTAGCGCCACGCGAGCAGGCCGGGCATGCGTGTGACCAGCGGGAGGTGGGTGCTCACGTAATAGTCGCGAAAGTGGTCGGGATCGGCGGGCTCGGGATAAAGGACCATCAGCTTGTGCACGACAACCTCCGTTTCGGCGGCGAGCGACCACAACACCCCGGAGTGCGCGATCAACGCGAGGTGGACGGTAGATCAGGCGCCACGCCAAGATCAAGTGCATTGCGGCGCGGAGGCCATGACGTCGACAGCTGTGAGACGATCGCGGTTGTGAGCTCGCAGCAGTTTCGCGCCGTCATCGCCGCCGGTCCGCGCGACCGCGCGATCATCGCGGTGCCCTTCGACCCGGACCGGACGTGGGGCGCCAAGGCCGACCATCCGGTGGGCGGCACGATCGAGGGCAGGCGGGTCCGCGGAAGACTGGCCCCGACCGGCAGTGGATGGTCGTTGACCGTCACGCCGATGTGGCTGCGCGACGCAGGCGTCACGATCGGCACCGAAGTGACCGTCGAGCTGGCCCCGGAAGGTCCCCAACGCGGAGATCTCGCCGACGACGTCGCCGCGGCACTGGCCGAAAACCCCGCTGCCGCTGCTTTCTTCGACACGCTGGCGCAGTTCTACCGCAAGGCCTACCTCCGCTGGATCGACGCGACCACCCGCCGTCCGGATCTCCGCGCGGCTCGGATCGCCGAAGTGGTCGACCTCCTCGCGGCGCGGATCAAACAGCGGCCACGGCCGTGACGGTGAGCTGCGCCGGTAGAACGCCGTCCACGACCTCGTCTCCGCGTACCGCCGAGCGCGGCTCTCATCCACTCCCGCGAGGCGGGTGTTCCCGTGGCTGACGCTGCGGTGGCGTGGCCCGGTAGCTGCCGGGTGTGCGGCCCATGGTGCGGGTGAACGTTTCGACGAACGCGCTCGGTGTGGCCCAGCCGCAGCGGTGTGCGGTCTGGGTGACACTGGCGCCCTCGGCCAGCTGGACCATCGCGTGGAACACGCGGGTCGTGGTGCGCCACTGCGGATAGGTGGTGCCGAACTCGAGGCGGAACAGCCGGGACAGCGTGCGCTCGCTGGTGCCGGTGCGGCGGGCCAGCCACGCCGTCGTGCGGGGCCGGCTGAGGTCGTCGGTGACGAGCCGGCAGGCGTGGGCCAGCCGGGGGTCGCGGGCCTCGGGCAGGGTCAGCGGCTGGTCGTGGGCGCGGCGGAGGCGATCGCGGAGCACGGCGTGGAGCCGGGAGGCCTCGTCGGTGCCGAGGCCGGGTTCGGTGGCGGCGAGGAGCAGTTCGCGCAGCAGGGCGCTGACCGCGACGACCGTGGGCGCGCCGCCGTCCAACGGCGCGTCGCGGACGGGGAACATGAGGGTGAGGACCTCGGAGGCGCCGTAGACGCGGTGCTCGTGCCAGGTGCCGGCGGGCATCCAGACGGCACGGTCGGCGCAGGCGACCCACGCGCCGCGGTCGGTCCGGACCGCGAGCACGCCCCGGATGACGTACACCAGCTGGTGTTCCTCGTGCCGGTGCCGCTCGATGACCTGCCCGGCCGCGTGCTGGTGGCGGTTTTCTGACACAAGTCGACAGATTATCGGAAGTGCGGCGCCGGCGGTGCTGCGAACGTGAGCGCATGACGACCAGTTCGCCGAAGAACCGCCTGCGCCGGGTCGCCGTGGACACGCGGCCGCTGGCGGACCCGGTGGTCCGCCGGACCTTCGCCGGCCAAGGCGCCGCGGTGGTCGGGACGGTGGTGACCGAAGTCGCCGTGCCGGTGCAGATCTACGACCTCTCGCACTCTTCGTTCGACGTCGGTCTCGCCGGACTGGCCGGGCTGGTCCCGATCCTCGTGTTCGGGCTCTACGGCGGCGCGGTCGCCGACGCCGTGGACCGGCGTCGCCTGTACCTGGCCTCCTCGGCGCTCACCTGGACGGTCACGCTCGCGTTGCTCGCCCAGGCGCTGGCCGGAATCGGGTCCGTACCACTGATCCTCGCGCTCGTCGCCGTGCAGTCCGGCGGCTTCGCCGTGTCGTCCGCGGTCCGCGGCGCGATCACCCCGGCCCTCGTCCCGCCCGGCCTGGTACCGGCGGCCAACTCGCTCAGCTACACCGCCTCGACGGTCGGGCAGGTGCTGGGACCGCTGGTCGCGGGGGTCCTTTTAGGACTCCCGAACGGGTTCTGCTACGCCTACGGCGCCGACGCGGTCCTGTTCACCGCCGCGCTCTACGCCACCTTCCGGCTCCCGGCCTTGCCCGCGGCGGACCCCCTCGGCCGCCCCGGGCTGCGGTCGGTCCTCGACGGCTTGCGCTTCCTCGCCGGCCGCCGGGTCCTGCTGATGTCGTTCCTGCTCGACATCGCCGCGATGGTGCTGGCCATGCCGACCGCCCTGTTCCCCCAAGCCGCCGAGACGCGGTGGCACGGCGGAGTCGGCCTGCTGTACTCCTCGATCGCGATCGGTTCGGTCCTCGCCGGGCTGTCCAGCGGCTGGATCGGCCGGGTGCGGCGGCAAGGCGCCGCCCTCGCCGCGGCGGTGGCGGTGTGGGCGGGCGCTGTCGCGCTGGCCGGGCTCGCCCCCAGCCTGTGGCTCGCGGTGGCACTGCTCGTGGTCGCCGGTGCGGCCGACCTCGTCAGCGCGGTGTACCGGCAGACGATCCTGCAAACCGCCGTCCCCGACCGGATGCGCGGCCGGCTGCAGGGCGTGTACACGGTCGTCGTCGCCGGCGGTCCCCGCCTCGGCGACCTCCGCGCCGGGATCATGGCCTCGGCGCTACCACTCACCGTGGCCTGGTCCGGAAGCGCGCTGACGTGCGTAGTGCTCGTCATGGCCGGCGCCGTCCTGGTGAGGTCGTTCTGGCGCTACACGCCGGCTGGTCGTTGACGGCGCCCACCCTGAGCCTCTGGACACGGCGTTGGAGCGGTTCCCGCCCGTCAGGCGGGCCCGCTCCGCTCGGCGGCGTGCGGGTCGTCGGCGGGCAGCCAGCCGGTACCGAGGTCCAGGGAGCCGACGTCCCGGGTGAGCGCCGCGATGGTCGCGCGGACCGGCGGGCGGGTCTCGTCGCGGCGGGACACCAGGGACCACGTCCAGAACGGCGCCGGGTCGACCACCGGCCGCCGCCCGAGGTCCGGCGGTACCGGTGTCGTCTGGCCCTTCGGGTTGTTGAGCACCGGACGCCGCAGCCGGCGGGCGTGGTCGAACAGCGCCGGGCCCGTGGACCCGCCGTCCTCGGTGTGCACCACCTCGGCGCCCGTCGCCCTGGCGAACTCCTCGGCGTAGGCGTTCCACGACGCCCAGCTGGCCGTGTCGGCGTCGACCAGCACGACGACGTCCCGGGCCGCGACCTCGGCGGTGCCGGTGCCGACCGCGTAGAGCCGGTCCGCGCCGATCAGGCGGGCTTCCAGACCGAGTTCCGCCAGGTCGGCGGCCCGCGCCCAGCAGATCGCCAGGTCGATGCTCCGGTCGGCCACCCGGCGCAGCTGGGTGTGCGAAGGCAGCACCCACGTGTCGACGTGCAGGTGCGCGACACCCGCCACCCGGTCGAGCAGGTCGGCCGGGCGCCAGTTCACGTAGCCCAGCCGCACCGGCTCGCGCGCCGCGATCCCGGCGGCGGACCGGCGCAGCTCGTCCGCCTGCTCCAGCAGCGCCCGGACCTGGGGCAGCAGTGCTTCCCCGCATTCGGTCAGCGTGACCGAACGGCGGTCGCGGTCGAAGAGGCGGACACCGAGGTCCCGCTCCAGCGCCTTGATCTGCTGGGACAGGGACGGCCCGGCGATGCGCAGCCGTTCGGCGGCCCGGCCGAAGTTCAGCTCTGTGGCGACGGCCACGAAGTACCGAAGCTGGCGTAGCTCCATGGCGGCAGCTTAGTGCGGTGGGAGGTTGCGCCTCTCAAGTGAGAGCGAACCGGTCGTGGCGAAGCACCCGGGTCCGGCACACCATCGGCTTCGGAAGCACCAACTCCAAGGAGGTCAACGGAAATGAGCACCCAGAAGGTCGCCGTCGTCACCGGCGCTTCGCAGGGCATCGGCGCGGCCCTCGTCGAGGCGTACCGCAAGCTCGGCTACGCCGTGGTCGCGAACTCGCGGTCCATCACCCCCTCGGGCGATGCCGGGATCCTCGCCGTCGCGGGCGACATCGCCGACCCGGCCGTCGGCGCCCACGTGATCGACCAGGCCCTGGCCGAGTTCGGCCGCATCGACACCCTGATCAACAACGCCGGCGTCTTCGTCGCGAAGCCGTTCACCGACTACACGGACGCCGACTTCGACCTGGTGACCGGCGTGAACCTGCGTGGCTTCTTCGAGGTCACCCAGCGCGCCATCGCCGCGATGCTCGAGGTCGGCGGCGGGCACGTCGTCAACGTCACCACCAGCCTGACCGACCACGCGAACAGCGCGGTGCCCTCGGCGCTGGCGGCGCTGACCAAGGGCGGCCTGAACTCGGTGACGAAGTCCCTGGCCGTCGAGTACGCCACGCGCGGCGTCCGGGTGAACGCCGTGTCTCCGGGCATCATCCGCACGCCGATGCACCCGGCTTCGACGCACGAGGCCCTGGCCGCCCTGCACCCGGTCGGGCGGATCGGCGACCCGGGCGACATCGTCGACGCGGTCGTCTACCTGGAAGGCGCCCCGTTCGTCACCGGCGAAATCCTGCACGTCGACGGCGGCCAGAGCGCGGGGCATTGACGCCATGAGCACCGAAATCCTCAGCGCCGTGCTGGACGCCTGGAAGGCGGCGGTCGACGCGCACCAGCCCGAGCGCGTCGCGGAGATCTTCACCGAGGACGCGATCTTCCAGGGCCTGCACCCGTACAGCGTGGGCCGGGAAAGCGTGGCGGCGTACTACGACTCCCAGCCACGGGGCATGACGGCGGACTACCGGATCGTGGAGACCCGCCGCTTGGCCGAAGACGTGGTCCTCGGATATGCCAGTGTCGACTTCGCCTTCACCGATCGGCCGACGCTCCCGGTCCACCTGAGCGTGGTCGTCCGCCGCGCCGGTGACCGCTGGCTGATCGCCCACTACCAGGTTTCGCGGCTCTGAAAGGGCCGCTAGAAAGGAGTGGTGACCGAGGACGATTTCGACTGGCTGTCGACGAGCCCGCTGGGTGAAGCCGCCTGTGTGACCATGGTGAAGACGACGGACGTGGACGCCGTGGTGCGCGGCTTCGGCGGCATGGCGGGCGAGGCCCGGACCGTCTCGTTCGCGGAGGCAGGGGACGAGCTCGGCCAGGCGTACGCGGTCGCCGTGTGCCGCCGGGGCGAGTACGTCGTCGCGGTCGAAACCAACGGCTTCCAGGGCTCCCGGCCCGAGGTCCTGCGCCGGGTGTCGCGGCTGGGCGAGACGGTGAGCGCCTTCTGGAACGTCGAGGCACTGACCAGGTTCAGCTACGCCGCCGACGGCCGCATCAAGACGGCGTTCGAAGCGGGCGCCGGCTCGGCGAAAGACGGCGAGGACCCCGATTGCCTGGCGCCGCTGGTCGCCGAGATCGACTGGGAGGCAGGTCATCGGCGGACGGGCCTGCTCCTGCTCGCCGCCCGGGTCACCGGGCAGCCGTTCAGCGAAGACTGGCTGTCCGGCGAGGTCCTCGTCGCGCCGATCGCGGAACACCTCGAGGACGTGCACCCGGTGACGCCCGGGTTCGAGTCGCTGGAGTACCGGCACCCGGTGCTCGCCGCCGCCCTGCATCGCGCCGGGGACGAGCCGTTGCTGGCGGTCGCCCGTGCCGCCGTCGGCGAAGTGGCCGCCTCGGCCGGGGTACCCAGCGGCGACGTCGAGTTCGACGAACTGATCCGGATGGCCCGCTACGAGGCAGGCTGGAGCGGCTACGGCGGCCACGCATCGGATGCCGACCGCCTCCGGCTCGTCGCCCTGGACGCCATCCGCGCGTTGCGGACCGCGCCGAACCCGCTGACCGCCGCGTTCAAGACGATCGACGCGGCCGAACTCGCCCAGCAGCTGGACCGCCGGGATCCGGCGCCGATGCTCGCCGGTTTCCTTGACCTCTTGGGAAACCCACCGGCCCCGTCCGGCGCGGACGGCGCCCGTGCCGGTACCGGCGGCCCGCTGGAACGGCACGCGTGGATCACCGATCACTGGCTCGGCCTCGCCGCGTCCATCACCTACGCGCGAAGTGCCCCGCTCGACACCGTCGCGGCGGCGTTCGGCGCCATCCCGTTCGGCGCCGGACCGGTGTCCCTCACCGACACCGAACAGGTCGCGCTGCGGCGTGAGAACGACTGGACGATCGCGATCGCGTTCAACCGGAGCCCGTTCGCGCACCGGGTCGTCGACACCCTCCGTCCACACACGACAGTGCTCAACATCGGCTGGGAGACACGCGGCAACAAGCTGGCCTACTACGCCCGGCCCGGCCACGACGTCGCCGTGATCCGGCCGGGCCAAGGCGACGTCCCGGCGCCCCTGGCTCCCTTCACCACTTCCCTGCCGGCACCGGCGGGCAACGCCGCTCCGTGGCTGCTCGCGCTGGGCGAGGCCGTCACGGGCATCGCCTTCACCCCGGAGGGCCTCGACGCGCACCACACACTGCTCCGTCCTGGGTGACGGCGCGGGTCCCGTTGTCTGCGCAGCCTAGGCAATCGGCGAGTCTTCGCGGAGTATCCGCCAGCACAGGTAGAGGCAGGCGCCCGCCGAGGGCGCCCCGCCCAGCAGCGTGGCGGCGATGCCGAGGGCGGTGGTCTGCCCGGCCACGTACAGCGGCATCAGCACCGCCGTCGCGATGGCGCACTTCACCACGAACACCGCCGTGCACAGCTGGTAGCGCCGCCGGGCCGCCGGATCGTGGCGCCGGCCGAACCGTTCGCGGCGCACCGCGCCCACCACCAGCCCGGCCACCGGCCACCGCACCAGCATCGACAGCAGGAAGACCGCCCCCTGCACGGCCTGGATGACCACGGCCGGGAGGTAGAAGTCGATCGCCTGCCCGGTGGTCCCGGCCAGCAGGGCGGAGCCCCCGACGATGGCCAGCCCGATCGCCGCCGGCCAGGGGCGCCGGTCGGTCCACACGCGCACGACCCCGAGCACCGCCACGGCGCCGACGGCGATCAGCGCGGCGGTCCACACCCGGCCGGTCAGCAGGGAGGCGACCAGGAACACCACCCGGGACACGACGCTCTCGACGACCGTGCGCCAGCCGCCCACCGCGTCGAACAACGACAGGGACTTCCGGGTCAGCACATCGAGGCTCATGCGCTCGCCTTCGCCGCGACGGGCGTGAAGCTGGTGCGGCGCATGGTGTCCTCGTAGGCGCCGATCGCGCCGAGCAGGTCGAGCCGGCCGCGGTCCGCCTCGGCCAGCGCCTCGCCGAGGCGGTGCGCGTCCCGCATCGCCAGGTTGGCACCGAAACCCGGGGCCAGGTGGATGGCGTCGCCGATGACCGTCACCGGACTGGCGGGCCAGGCGGGCATCGGCGGGATCGTCCCGATCCGGAGCGCGGCCGTGAGGTCCGGCCAGGCTTCGGCGACGATCAGCCGCAGCGTCGGGTGCAGGCCCGCGGCCAGGTCCTGGGCCCGCCGCCACACCGTGGCCGGCGAGCCGAGCCGCTCCGGCGTGCCGGGCAGCGCCCACATCACGTAGTCCTCGGCGTCGACGACAGCGCGGGAACTCAGCGCGGGCAGCAACTCCTCCCGCGCGGCCACCGGCCGCCGGGTGAACCGCAGCACGCCCAGCGCCATCATCGTGCCGCCCACCCGCGCGACGGCCGGGTTGTCGCCGACCAGCGCCGGCAACCCGGTGCCGGCCACCGCTCGCAGCGCAGTCGCGCCCATGATCATGCGTCGTCCCGTGTCGGCCACCCGCACGCCCGGCAGGTACCGGCGCCGAACCGCCGAACCGGCCCCGTCCGCGCCGACCAGTACGTCCCCGGTGACCGCGGCGCCGTCGGCGAAGAAGACCCGGACCGTGCCATCGGCGCGCCGCTCGAACCGCGTGAACTCCGCGCCGAACCGGACCACGTCGTCCAGCCCCGTCAGCAGCACCGCCCGGAGCAACGGCCGGTGGACCTGCCGGCCAGGCCGCGCCCGGCCGGCCGAACCGTCGGACGGCCGGGTGTCCACGACGGTCAGCTCTCCCTCCACATCGGACAGGGTCAGGGTCTGCTCCCGCGGCCCTCCCGTGGTCGCCTCCGCCATCGCGGCGTGCGCCGGGGGCAGGCACGCCCGCAGGGCCGCCGCGCCCCGGTCGTCGACGTGCAGGCTCACGCCCTGCGGACGTCCCCGCGCGCCGTCCCGCTCGTACACCGCGACGTCGATGCCCGCCCGGCGGAGCCCGTGGGCCAGCGTCAGGCCGCCGAGACCGGCGCCGATCACGATCACCCTCATGTCCGCACCATTTCTTCACCATCCGATGAAGAACACGCTACGACGGGTTCGGGCAAAACTCCACCAGCTGATGAAGAAAGGGTGCTAGACTGCGGTGGTCATGACGGAAGACGACACCCACGGCCGCCCCGGACGCTGGCGGTCCGGCGCGGAGAGCAAGCAGCGGATCCTCCGGACCGCGCGTGAACTGTTCGGTGAGCACGGTTACGGCGCCACGACCGTGCGCGCGATCGCCACCGCGGCGGGCGTCGACCCGGCGATGGTGTTCTACTTCTTCGGCACCAAGCAGGGCCTGTTCGGCGCCGCTGTCGAGATGTCCGGCACCGTCCCCCCGGCCATCGAGTCGATCTTCGCCGGCGACCTCGACACGATCGGCGAGCGCATCGTCCGCACCCTGGTGGAGAACCTCGACAAGTCCGGCCGCACCCCCCTGGTGATGCTGACCAGATCGGCACCGACCGACGCCCGGTCCGAAGCGCTGCTGCGCGAGTTCATCGACCGCGAAATCACCGACCGGCTGGCGGCGCTGCTCGGCACGCCCGACGCGGCACTGCGGGCCGCCATGGTCAACGTCCAGATCCTCGGACTCACGGTGGCGCGGTACATCATGCGGATCGAACCGATCGCGTCCTCCTCCGTCGACGAACTGGTCGAACGGTTCGGCCCGCTGGTACAGCACTGCCTGACCGGCCCCACGGCGCCGTCGTGAGCGCTTTCCCCGGCCGGTGGCGTGTTACGCCCTAGAGGCTCATCCAGCAGTACAGGAGCTCATCGGCTTCCCGAGCCCGCCGCGCGAGCCCGACCATCGTCTCGATGAACGCCTGCGCGTCCCCGACGTCGAGGTGGCCGCCGAGTTCCTCGATCCGTGCCCACTCCTGCGCCACCCGGGGCAGATCGCCGGCCTCGGCCAGCACGTCGCGCGCCGAAGTGTTCAGCTCGGCCACCCACGGGCCCTCGTGGTCGAGGTCCTGCTCCCCACCCGGTGGCCACACCAGCTTCTGCTCAACGAGGTCCGGACTCCACGGCACCTTGCGGATCGCCGCGACCATCGTGCCCAGCACGACCGTCGGATCGATTCCCTTCGCGTCGACACCGTCGAACACCTCGCCCATCGGAGAGCACCCGTCACTGGCACTCATCACCCGCTGCACGGCGTCGGCGTCGGGTGCGCGGAAGTAGTCGAACAACGGCATGACCCCGATTATGTCGAAGCGACGCCTCCGCGCCCCGCTTACCCCCAGGGAGACGGCAGGCCGGCGAAGGACCACCAGCGCGGGAGCAGGCCAAGCTCAACGGACGACGCGGTAACGCAGATGCGTGGCGTCGCGGCCGGTGAGCCGCCGGACGGGTTCCAGTTCGACGCAGCCGATTCCGGCCGGCTCGAACAGGCGGCGCCCGTCGCCCAGCAGGACGGGGACCAGGTGCAGTTCGAGCTCGTCGAGCTGGCCGGCCGCGAGCAGGGCCCGCGCCGCTCCCGCGCCGTGGACCAGCACCGCTCGCTCTCCCGCCGCTTCGCGGGCCTCGACCGCGCACGCGGTGACGTCGGTGTAGAACTTCGCGCTGCCGGGCGGCTCGTCGGCCGGGTCGATGGTGTGGGTGAGGACGTGGATCGGCACGCCGTCGTGGTGGTCGCCCTGCCAGCGCCCGGCCAGCTCGAACGTCCGGCGGCCGGAGATCACCGCGCCGGTCGACGCGGCCTCGGCGTACACCTGCCCGTTGACGCCTTCGGACATCCGGTCGTCGAGCCAGTCGAACAGCCGCCCTCCGCCGCGGCCGAGTTCCTGACCCGGCCGGTCGTCCGGGCCCGCGATGTACCCGTCGACCGACATGGACATGTACAGCCGCAGTGGTGTCCTGGTCATTTCATTCCCTTCTCCGAACCGCCGGCGGCGGCACGACCCGCGCCGCTCTCACCCGTACGTCGAACGCGCGACGCCGGATTCGACAACCGGGTCCCGGACTCCGTGCGGCCTCGGCCCTCGTCTCTTGAAGGCTCCCGAAAGTCCAGCAGTGGACGGACCTCGACGGAACCAATCAGCCGCCACCGAAGGCACTCCCTTCGCCGGCAAGGCCAACAGCGGTGCCACCTGGACCAACGACATCAGCCACGGCGAAGGTGGTGGCGCGGACCGCCTCCGGCACCGGAGCGGGTCCTCCCCCGGCCGACGGGTACACCACCTTCTTGACCGACCCGAAACCTTCGCGTTACATCTTGACGCGACCGGCGTTATCGTTCACAGTCCTCGTACTGCGCTCAGCCGCACCGCCGGTCGACCACCCATCCCCCACATCCTCGGTGATTTCCCCACCGTGTTCGCCGCAAAATGTTAACGCTAACACTTTTGCCGGCGGTCCCCACGACGAAAGGAAAGATGCCATGTCGCTTGGATTCGCGCGCGCCGCGAGGTGGCGCCGCCGGTGGCGGGCGGGGTCGGCCGCCGCGGTCGTCGTGGCCGTCGTGAGCGGGCTGCTCACGGTGGCCCCCACGACGGCGTCGGCCGCCACTGTGGACACCGCCGCCTGGTACGTCCTGCTGAACCGCAACAGCGGCAAGGCCCTCGACGTCAACGGCGCGTCCACCACCGACGGCGCCGGCCTCATCCAGTGGAGCCGCACCAACGCCACCAACCAGCAGTTCCAGTTCGTGGATTCCGGCGGCGGCTACTACCGGCTGCGCGCGCGGCACTCCGGCAAGGTGCTCGACGTCTTCAACTGGTCGACGGCCGATGGTGCCTCGATCGTGCAGTGGACCGACGGCAACGGCGCCAACCAGCAGTTCAGCCTCGCCGACTCCGCCGGCGGGTACGTCCGGCTGGTCAACCGCAACAGCGGCAAGGTGGCCGGCGTGCAGGGCGCCTCGACGGCCGACGGCGCCGGCGTCGAGCAGCGGAGCGACGCGAGCGGCAACAACCAGCAGTGGCAGCTCGTCAAGGTCGACGGTGGCAGCGGCACGTGCACGCTGCCGTCGTCGTACCGCTGGTCGTCCACCGGCCCGCTGGCGAACCCGAAGTCGGGCTGGGTCGCGCTCAAGGACTTCACCAACGTCGTCTACAACGGCAAGCACGTCGTCTACGGCACGTCGCACGACACCGGATCGAGCTGGGGATCGATGAGCTTCGCCCCCTTCACGAACTGGTCCGACATGGCCACCGCCGGCCAGAACACGTTGTCCATCGGTGCCGTCGCGCCGACGCTGTTCTACTTCGCCCCCAAGAACATCTGGGTGCTCGCCTACCAGTGGGGCGGGCCGACCTTCTCCTACCGCACCTCGAGCGACCCCACCAACCCCAACGGCTGGTCCGCCCCGCAGACGCTGTTCACCGGCACCATCTCCGGTGGAGCGCCCATCGACCAGACCATCATCGGCGACGACACGAACATGTACCTGTTCTTCGCCGACGACAACGGCGGCATCTACCGCGCCACCATGCCCATCGGGAACTTCCCGGGCAGCTTCGGTTCGTCGTACACGAAGATCATGAGCGACACCCCCCTGAACCTGTTCGAAGCGCCCGAGGTCTACAAGGTCCAGGGCCAGAACCAGTACCTCATGCTCGTCGAGGCGCGGGGGACGAACGAGCGGCGCTTCTTCCGGTCGTTCACCGCCACCAGCCTGGGCGGCTCATGGACGCCGCAGGCCGCGACCGAGAGCAATCCTTTCGCCGGCAAGGCCAACAGCGGTGCCACGTGGACCAACGACATCAGCCACGGCGATCTGGTCCGCACCAACCCCGACCAGACCAAGACCATCGACCCGTGCAACCTGCAGCTGCTCTATCAGGGGCGCGATCCGGGCTCCGACGGCCTGGACTACGGCCTCCTGCCCTACAAGCCCGGTGTGCTGACGCTGCAGCGCTGACCGCTCGGGAAC